>CAZQKE010000001.1:0-38836 GCA_964593865.1 uncultured Anaerolineaceae bacterium
TCCGGCCCGACGGCCACGGTCCATACCCGGTTGTCGGCCAGGCCGTCGGCTTGGGTAAAGGTCTGCCACTTCCCTGTGGCCGGATCGTAGCGGCTTGCCCCGCCGTAGGTGCCGAACCACAGGTCCCCCTCCGGCCCGGCAATAACGGCTCGCACGTCGTCGTTGGCCAGGCCGTCGGCCTGGGTGAAGGTCTGCCAGTGACCTGTAGCCAGGTCATAACGGCTCGCACCGTCGGCAGTGCCGAACCACAGGTTTCCTTCCGGTCCGGTAGATATGGCCCATATCTGGTCGCCGGCCAGGCCGTCGGCCTGGGTAAAGGTCCGCCAGTTGGTGCGGAGCTCCCAGGCGGAATCTGCACCGGAGGGGGGCAGGGCACCGGTCATCCCGCCCACGGGGGAGGCGGCCCCGGCGGATTGCGGCGTCGCCGCTGCTCCCGGCGGCGACGGTGTGGCGACGCCCGGCGGCTGTGCGACCGTCCCTTTCTCCTGGCTGCTTTCCAGGGCCAACCACACCGCCACGACGATCAGCATGACCGTCGCTGCAATGGCCGCCACCAGCACCCAGATCCAGCGGCGCAGCGACGGGCGGTCGGGTGTTGGCCGGGCGGGGCGCGGCTCGCTGCGCCGCCCGGCGACCGGCGCGGCGGAGGTGGGTCTGGAGGGAGACCTTCCCTTGCCCGGCGGTGGGGTGGATACATCCCGTCGCCCGGCGACCGGCGCAGCGGGGGTGGGTTGGGGAGATGGTTTCGCCTTGCTCGGCGGCGGGGTGGGTACATCCCGCCGCCGGAAGCCGGAGGCCGGTGGCCTGCTGTCCGGCCTTTTTCCCATGAGCTGCGTCGGGGTTTGGGGAGGCGGCGGAGGTGGCGCCTGGCCGTGCAGAATGGCTCGAAAGTCGGCCACCGTCTGGGGGCGGTCGGTGGGGCGGGGCCGTAGGGCGGCTTCTACGGCGGCCTCTATCGCCGGGCTGACATCGGGCCGCAGGTCGTGGATGGGAGGCAGGGCTGCCGCCTGGATGGCCCGTTGCACACTATCGGGCGGCGTGCGCCCGGTCAACAGGGCGTACAGGGTTGCCCCCAGAGCATAGATGTCGCTGCGGGCGTCGGTTCCCCCCTGGCCGTACTGCTCCGGGGGGCTAAAGCCGGGCGTCACGCCCAACGCCCCTATCGTCGTCTTGGCCTGGGCGTCCCCCACTTTGGCGATGCCAAAATCCACCAAAAAGACCTCGCCTTCCGGCGTGATCTTGATATTGTCCGGTTTGATGTCGCGGTGGATGATGGGCGGCTCTTGGCGGTGCAGGTAGGCCAGCGCATCGCACACCTGCTCGATCCAGGCGACGGCCCGCTTTTCATCCAGGGGGCCGACCTGCCGGATCATCTCCCCCAGGTCTTTTCCTTCGATATAGTCCATGACCAGGTATTGGGCGCCGTTGGGGGCAATAAAGTGATCGCTGACGCGGGGCAGATTGGGGTGGCGCAAGCGGGCCATCATCTTGGCTTCGCGCTCGAACTGGCGGGCCGATTGGGGCGTTGCCAGAGCGTTCTCTTTGATGGCTACGGGGCGGTCCAGCCGCTGGTCCCAGGCGCGGTAGACGGCTCCCATACCGCCGCTGCCCAACAGGGCCTCGATGCGATAGCGGCCTTCTAATATTGTCCCGATGGTGAGGGGCATAATCCATCTCCGTTACGTGCGGGGCAACCCTGCCCTTGTAATGCGCTTTTATTATACGTCTGACGGGAAAGATTGTCAACTGTTTCCCGAGAAGGCCGAGGCAGGGGGCCGTCCACAGACGGGGCGCGGATGGGCGAATGCGCTCGGCCCGGTGGCGCAAGTTTCCGATGTGCGCAGAGGAAGCTGCGGTTGAAACCGTCCCCGGCGCGAGCCGCCGGGGATTTTCATCCTTGATGGTGAGCCGCGGATCGGTCCGCTTCCTCGAAAATAGCGGTTGAAACCGCCCCTGGCGGGCCGTTGGCCCCAGGCCCGCAGGGAGCGACTTGAGTCGCCGATCATCATTCATGCCCTTTTCCGCATCCCAAAAGTCCGAGACCGCTGCCCCCGATTTGCACACCCCCGCAGCCGGTGGTATAATCTCGCCACCGTCCGTTCGCAAGGAGCGACGGAACTCAATTGGGAGGCATTCCCCTTTGGAATTTGCCGTCAACTATTCTGCCGCCGCCGCCGATCTGCTCCGGGCGGGCCGGATCGCCGTGGACCGTTTCAAGTGCCCGGCCTGGCCCGATCTGATCGCCCAGGTGCAGAAGCGGTTTCCCCTCTATGTCCACCTGCCGCTGCGGGTGGGGGCCGGTTGGGGTGGGGCCATCAACACCGAGACGCGCCGCCCCGCCGATTGGCAGCAGCTGGAATCGCTCCTGCGGCGGACCGAAACGCGGCAGGTCAACGTCCATCTCGCGCCCTTTTGCGACGAATTCCCCGACATCCCCGCCACAAGCGACGATCCGGCCCATGCCGCGCGGCTGTTCGAGCACGCCCTGCGCGATGTGCAGGCGTTGGTCGCCCGCTTTGGGCCGGAGCGGGTCATCGTCGAAAACGCCGACGACGGCAAGGGCGTCATCCCCTACCTGGCCCTGCACCCGGACCTGATCCGGCGCGTGGTGGAGGAGGCCGGTTGCTGCTTCCTGCTGGACCTGGCCCATGCCCGCCTGGCCGCTCACCTTCTGGGCATGGACGCCCGGAGCTACATCGCCCAACTGCCCCTGGCCCGCACCACCGAGGTACACCTGGCCGGGATTCAACCCTTTGCCGGTCGCTGGCTGACTTTGCTGCGCCAACCGGGCCTCGGCCGGGAGGACCTGGGCTGGTTCGCCGACCTGGAACCGGGCCAACTGCTGGACCATTTGCCGCTGGACGACGGCGATTGGGAATTCTACACCTGGGCGTTGGGGGAGATCCGGCGCGGCGCGTGGGGCCATCCCTGGGTGGTGACGCTGGAATATGGCGGCGTGGGCCGCCTGTGGGAGCTGCTCACCGACAAAGAGACGTTGGCGGAGCAGGTTCCCCGCTTGTACGATCTGGTCAAAGGAGGATGATGTGCCCGGCTTTGAACCGCAAAGGCGCAAAGGGCGCAAAGGAAAGGAGAAAAAGTAAGAAAACCTTCGCGCTCTTGGCGTCTTGGCGGTTCCAACCGCGATTTTCTTTGCGCAAGTTGGAAACTTGCGTCACCGGGCCGGGCGCATTCGTGTATTCGCGCCCGCTTCGTGGACGGCTTGCTTTGGCGGTTCCGGGGATTTGAACCGCAAAGGCGCAAAGGGCGCAAAGGGAAGGAGAAAAAGCAAGAAGACCTTCGCGCTCTTGGCGTCTTGGCGGTTCCAACCGCGATTTTCTCTGCAAGTTGGAAACCTGCGCCACCGGGCCGGGCGTATTCGTGCATTCGTGTATTCGCGTCCGCTTCGTGGACGGCCCGCTTTGGCGGTTCCGGGGGTTTGAACCGCGAAGGCGCAAAGGCCGCAAAGGAAAGGAAAAAAGAAAACCTTCGCGCTCTTGGCGTCTTGGCGGTTCCAACCGCGATTTTCTCTGCGCGAGTTGGAAACTTGCGCTACCGGAGGATGCAATCTTGTTTTGAGGAGGATACCCATGACCGAAATGACCGGCGGCGAACTTTTGCTCAAATGCCTGCAACAGGAAGGAATCACGACCCTTTTCGGCATCTTGGACGGCAGTTTCAATCCCTTTTTGGCGAAGCTGGACGAGTACGGGATGCGTTTTGTCAACCCCCGCCATGAAGCGGCGGCGGCCCACATGGCCGAAGCCTACGCCCGCATCCGGGGCGAACCGGCGGTCGTCATCGGCGGCATCGGGCCGGGGGCGGCCAACCTGGTCTCCGGCGTCGTCACCGCCTACGCCGAAGGCAGCCCCCTCATCGTCCTGAGCGGCCAACGGCGGCGCAACATCATCTACCCCGACCGGGGCGGCTCTTTCCAGAACGTGCCTCTGCTGGACCTCTACCGTCCTGTAACCAAGTGGAGCGCGGGCGTCCGCGATTGGCGACGCTTGCCGGAGCTGATCCGCCGCGCCTTCCGCGAGGCCCTCAGCGGGCGGCCCGGCCCCGTCTACCTTGAAATCCCGGAGGATGTGATGCGCGGCACGGGCGACCCGGCGGCGGTGGACCTGTGGCCGCCGGAGCAGTACCGGCCCGGTCGCCTGGGCGTGGGCGACCCACGGGCCATCGCCCAGGCCGCCGAAATGCTGGTGGCGGCGGAACGCCCCTTGCTCCACGCCGGAACCGGCGTTTCCTGGGCCGGGGCCTGGGACGAATTCCTGGCCCTGGCCGACCACCTGGCCGCCGCCCTGACCACCAGCTTGGGTGCGCGGGGCGTCGTGCCGGAGGACCACCCCCGCTACTTCCATCCCTTGAACCGGGACGCCCTGGAAGCGGCCCGCAGCGAAGCCGACGTGGTGCTGGTCGTCGGCGGGCGGCTGGGGGAACTGGACAACTGGGGCCGTGCCCCGTCATGGGGCGATCCACCGGCCCAAAAGGTCATTCAGGTAGACGTGGACCCCACGGCCATCGGCTTGAACCGCCCCGTGGACCTGGGCATCGTCGGCGATGGGCGAGCCGTGCTGGCCGCGCTGCTGGCGGAGGTCCGGGAGCGCACCGACCCCAAGGACGAGCACGAAGGCTGGCAGAAATACCGGGCGATGACCCAAGAGTGGCGGGAGCAGATGCAGGTCTCCCTCAACGTCTCGGAGGAGGGCCGGATCAATCCCGGTCGGATGGTCCAGGTCGTGCGCGAATTCTTTCCCCGCGAGGCGATTACCTGCATGGACGGGGGCAACACCAGCTTGTGGACCGCCAGCTTCAACCCCATCCTGGCCCCACGCAGTTACCTCTACACCGCCAAATTCGGCCACCTGGGGACCGGCCTGCCCTATGCCATCGGGGCCAAGCTGGCCGCCCCGGAGCGGCCCGTCTACCTTATTTCCGGCGATGGGGCCATCGGCTTTAACATCCAGGAGATGGAAACGGCGCGGCGCTACGGGACGGACATCATCGTCGTCGTCTCCTGCGACCGGGGGTGGGGCATGGAGCGGTCATCGCAGCTTTTTGCGCAGATTGACGATCTGGTGGAGTGTGATTTCTATTCCGAGACCCGCTACGATCTGGTGGCCGAGGCTTTTGGTTGCCACGGCGAGCTGGTGGAGGAGTTGGACCAACTCCGCCCGGCCCTGGAACGGGCCGCCGCTGCGGGCAAACCGGCCCTCATCCAGGTCATGGTGGACCCCATGGACAACCTGGCCCCGCCGGGGCTGCTAACCTTCAGCTCAATGGTCTACCGGGCGGAATAAGGAGGACGCCAGGCCTCATAGGGCCTGGCGTCGCCGGTGATCCTGCAATCGGGCGATCATCCGATCCAGCGTCTCCAGTACCTGGGCTACCTCTTCCTCTTGGATGATGAGTGGTGGGAGGAGTTGGTTTACCGATTTATCGTTGTTGGCGTAAACGGTCAACAGCCCAAGCTCAAATCCGGTGCGGGTCATCAAGGGGCCGAGCGATTCATCGGCCCACTTGAGGCCCATCATCAGCCCCCGCTGCCGCACTTCTACCAACAAGCGGGGGTATTTTTGTTGAAGCCGGGTCAGTCCATCGCGGAATAGGGCGGCCATGCGCCGTACATGGTCCAGGAACCCCGGTTCTTCCAGGATGTTCAGCACTTCCAGGGCGACGTGGCATCCGATCTCCGCTCCGCCGTAGGTTGAGATGTGGATAAAGGGGTTTTCGTGGAGGAAGGGGTTGAGATGCTCGCGGTAGACGGTGGCCGAGAGGGGGTAGATGCCGCCTGACAGCCCTTTGGCCGTGACCAGGATGTCGGGGGTGACGCCGTAGGTGTCGATGCCCCACACCGCACCGCAGCGACCCAGGCCGGTCTGTACCTCGTCAATGATCATCACTGCACCGTAGCGGTCGCACAGGGAGCGGACTCCGGCAAAGTAGCCTTCTGGGGGGATGAGGATGCCCGCCGTCGCCGGGATGGTTTCCAAGATGACCGCAGCCGTGCGGAAGTCCATTGCTGCCTCCAGGGCGGCCAGGTCGCCAAAAGGGACCTGTAGGAACCCTTCCGGCAGCGGCTCAAAGGGCCAGCGGTACCGGTCGTCGCCTGCGGCCAGGGCAAAGCCGGTGTGACCGTGATACCCGCCCACCGCCGAGATGACCGTCGCCCGCCGGGTGTGGGCGCGGGCCAACTTGATGGCCATGTCTATTGCCTCGCCGCCGCCTACACCAAAAACTACCCGGTTGAGATCGCCGGGGCAGAGGGCGGTCAGGCGTTCGGCCAGCAAGGCTCGGTGCTCGCTGAGGAGGTGATGATTGCCGATGTCCAACTCCTCCAACGCCCGTTGCAAGGCGGCGACGATGCGCGGATGACGGTGGCCCAAGTTGAACACGCCGCCGTTGCAGTGACAGTCCAGGAGCCGTTTGCCGTCAATGTCCCACAGGTACACGCCCTCCCGTCGCCCGGTGACGAAGTCAATCCCTGCTTGGGCAAAGAATTCGGCCTTGCCGCTGGAAACGTGACGGGCAAAACGCGCAATGATGGTATCTTTTGGGTCCTGACCGATAAGCGACATCATGTCCTCCTCCCCAAGGGCAGATTTTCATTCCCCGATGATGAGGCGGAACCGCGCCAACCCCGTCCTAACGTTTGATGTTGCGGGGTAGGATGTAAGGGTACTCGCGGCGCAAGAGCCGCACCTGCAGAAACCGGTCCAGCCGTCGCATTGACAGGTACAGCCTCCAGATTAGGGCATCTTCCCGATAATAAGCACGCACTTCTTGTTCGTCAAGGGGCGCAATGTCCAGGTCCGCTGCTTCGTTTCGGAAAAAGTCGTTGACAACGTCAATGACGAGGGGGATGAGTTCAACCTGCTGTTCTTTGTAAAAGTTGGCGACCAGGTCCACGGCGACCAGATGGGGGTCGTAGTAGCGATCCACCACCTCCTGGAGGAACAGCAGCCGCAAGACCCAGACGAGGAAAGAGGGGGCACTGCGCAAAAAGAGTTCCACGTCCAGCTGCTCTTGGCCGTTCCGACGGAAGAGGGGGGTGCTGGTGTCCAGATACCGGAGGTGGTTCTTCTCCAGGCTAGGGGCAGCCGGATCAAACCCTTCAATGGCCCAGTTGGAGATCTGACCGTCGACGGCTGCCCGGAGTTCTTTTTGCCCTCTGTTGAAGGCCCAAACCTTATGCATCTCCCGCAAGATCCGTTGGACCAATGTTGCTGCCTCTGCCGGTGATAGGTAATCCAGTGCCCGGTTGCCGATGGATTCCGCTGCCAGTCGGCGTTGGATGATGTAGAACACCGGTTTGCCGGAACGCCCCTGGACGACGGCCCGGCTGCCGGGGGGAAGATGCAGGCCGATGGGACCGCTCAGCAAGGAGAGGTACTCGTCATAAACGGCTTGGTAGCGGCGCACCTCCGTTTCGTTTTCAAACAGGGGCAACCGTTTGAAAGCCAAACCTTCCATGCCTTCGGCCTGGATTCCGAACACGGTGCTGATCTCACCGTAGCCCAGGACGCGGGCCGGGATCGCGCTGCGTTCGGGGTGCTGGGGGTCCAGGCCGTGCTCAAATTCCTGCAACAGATTGAGATTGATCGGAGCCGGTTCCATTTTGCTTTTGCACTCGGAGGCGCGGTTCGGGTGACTGTATGCGCCGTACCCGACCACGGCTCGCCGGAGACACCGAACGGGATAATCATAGCACGGAATCGGGGCAAGGTCAAATCGTCCGCGATCCGGTCGGGTGTAAGGTGACAATGGAGGATGACATTTGACAAAAGTCGCCCACCCGGCGTATACTGGGAGCGGTGCGGAAAAACGTCCACGGAACGTCTGTGGTTTTCGGCCGATCATGATGCTCAGAGACAGGACGGATAAATTTATTCTGCTCCTTTGCCTGTTGACTCTGCTGGTCACGGCGTCTATCGCTTTCTTTGCCTTTGAGCGGTTGCCCCATCTGGAGGATGAGGTTGCCTATCTTTTCCAGGCCAAGACGATGGCCCTGGGCCGTCTGACCGTCCCCTCTCCGGCCCATCCCAACGCCTTTTGGGTCCCCTTCGTGCTGGATTACCGGGGGCGGCGATTCGGCAAGTACCCGCCCGGCTGGCCGGGAGTGTTGGCCCTGGGGGAACTGCTCGGCGTGGCTTGGTTGGTCAATCCTGTGCTGGCGGCGTTGGCCCTTTACCTGGTGTACCGCCTCGGTAAGACCCTTTATGACGGTGAGATCGGCCTGCTGGCGGCGGCGTTGGGGTTCCTTTCTCCGCTGTTTCTGGTGCTTAGCGGCTCTTTTCTTTCCCACATGGCCAGCATGGTATGGCTGCTCTTGTTCAGCCTGTGGTTCATCTGGGCGGCACGGGGGCAGGGAGGCCGTTTTGGGTTGGGCGCGGGGGTGGCTTTGGGGTTGGCTTTTCTCACCCGCCCTTTGACGGCGGTGGCCTACGCCGTGCCTTTTGTCGTCTATAGCGTGGTGCAGATTTTCCGGCGGCGCGAAGCAAGCCGCTATTTGCTGGTCGCCCTGGGCGGCGGTGCGACGGCGGCCCTGCTGCCCCTGTACCAGTGGGCCGTCACCGGTGACCCCTGGCTCAACCCCTATGTGTTGTGGTGGCCCTATGACCGCTTGGGCTTTGGGCCGGGGATCGGGGCCATGCCCGGTGGTCATTCGCCTTACTATGCTTGGCTCAATCTCAAGCAGGACCTTTCGCGGGCGGCGACCGATGTGCTGGGGTGGCCTGCGCTCAGTTGGCTGCCCTTGCTCTTGGGGTTGGTCCTGCGGCCCCGCCGGGCCAAGGATTTCGCTTTGCCGATGCCTTTTGTCTGTTTGGTTATCGCCTATCTCTTTTACTGGATCGGTTCCCCGGCGCGGTTGTGGGGGCCGCGCTATTACTTTGAGGGGTTCGGTGGGCTATGGTTGTTGGCGGCCGTAGGGCTGCGCAAGGTGTGGGATTGGGCCAAAGGGCGACAACGTTGGCTGCGCCCGGCCCTGGCGGGTGCGTTGGCCTTGATGGTGGTCGTCAACTTGGGAGCCAATCTGCCGGTCCGTTTGCGTATGGCCCACGGTTTTTACGGCATCACCCGCTCACAATTGGACCCCATCCGAGAAGCGGATTTGCACAATGCTCTGGTCATCATCTACGCCGACCGCTGGCTGGAGTACGGCGCCATGCTGGCCGGGCAAAGCCCCTTGCTGGATGACGATGTGCTTTTTGCCAGGGGCAGCATCCCGGAGGCCGACGCTGCGGTCATCGCCGATTTTCCGGGGCGCGTCGTGTATTATCTGCAGGGGGGCGTTCTATCGCGAACGCCGCCTGTGGACGGTCCGGGAAAGGATTGAGCGGGGTGCCGCCTAATTCCCCTTTTGGTGCTTTTTCTTGGCGGACTTTTTTGACTTGGCCTTCTTGCGCTTCTTTTTGCTTTTCTTCGTCTTGGCCTGGGCCACCGGGTCCGAGGGGATGTAGTCCAGCTCATTGGTCAGGACCTCAACCAGGGTCCGCAACGCTTTGACACGGGCGTACCATTTGCAATTTCCTTCAATGATGGTCCACGGTGCGGTGAGTGTGCTGGTTTTGAGAAGCATATCGTTGATCGCCTCTTCGTATAGCTCCCATTTTTCCCGGTTGCGCCAATCTTCTTCGGTTAGCTTCCAGGCTTTGTAGGGCGTCTCCCGGCGGGCCTCAAAACGCCGCAACTGTTCATCCTTGCCGATATGGATCCAAAATTTGACCAGAATTGTGCCGAAATCCACCAGCTGTCGCTCAAACTCGTTGATTTCGCGGTAGGCCCGTTTCCATTCTGCCTCGGTACAAAAGCCTTCCAGCCGTTCTACCAACACCCGCCCGTACCAGCTGCGGTCAAAAATGAGGATCTGTTTTTCATCGGGGGGCTTCAGCCTGCGCCAAAAGCGCCACAAATAGTGATGGGTTTTATCTTCACCCGTGGGTGCGGCGATGGAATACACTTCGTAGCCGCGGGGGTCCAGTTTCTCGGTGACGCGCTTGATGTTGCCCCCTTTGCCCCCTGCGTCCCAGCCTTCGTAGACGATGATCATGGGCCGTTTCCGCACGTACAGTTGGTAGGCCAGTTCGCGCAGCTGGAGCTGGTAGCGGAGCAGGTCGCGGACATATTCCTCTTTGCCGATACTTTTGTTCAGATCAACGGTTTCAAGCATGGGTTGCCTCCTGGGTGGGGGTGGGCTGCGCCCCCTCCGACTTGGGGGAAGCGGCTTGTTCCGGCACTTCCGGCGGCAGGGCAAACCCGCGTTCGGTGAGGGCCTCTTCCAGACGCCGGACAATGGTCCGCAAGATCTTGATCCGTGCCCAACGGCGGTCGGTCGCTTCTACGATGGTCCAGGGGCCCCATTCGGTGTCGGTCCGCTCCAGCATTTCTTCTACGGCGATGAGGTATTCCTTGTACTTGCGGTGGTGTTCCCAATCTTCCGGCCGGACGTGCCAACTGGTGAGGGGGTTCTTTTCCAGCTTCTTGAAGCGGCGTTTTTGTTCCTTTTTGCTGATATGCAGCCAAAACTTGATGATCACGTAACCGTCGTCGGCCAGCGTGCGTTCAAAATTCACAATATCGCGATAGCCCTTGCGCCATTCCCGCACCGGCGTTAGCCCCTCCACCCGTTCTACCAGAACCCGTCCATACCAACTGCGGTCAAAGATGGCCATTTCGCCGTAGTTGGGGATTTTGAGCCAGAAGCGCCATAGCCAGGGCAGGTGAGTCTCAAAGGTGCGGGGAGCCTGAATGGGATACAGTTTGAAGCCGCGAGGGTCCAGCCGAGAGGTGAGCAGGTTAATGGCCGTCCCCTTGCCTGCGGCATCCCATCCCTCAAACACGATGATCGTGGGAATCTTGGCATCCCAACAGGCTTTTTCCAAGTCGTACAGCCGCCGTTGCAAAAGGGGCCGCAGACGTTTATACTCCTCTTTGGGGAGCTTGCGCGTGAGGTCTATTTTTTCCAGCATGTCTGCTCCTTTCCACGTTACAGCCCGGCCACGCTCCGGGCGATCAGGCGACCGAATTCCGGGCCGTGGAAGGCATCCCATAAGCGGGGGAACTCTGCGAGGAGATGCTGCAATTCGGTCTCTCTGGCGGATAGGTAGTCCTCTACTGCCGGTGAGGCGGCGGCCAACTCGCCCAGAATGCTACCGGCGACGATGGCATCCTGTATCGCTCCCAAATGGTCTTGCAGGGCAACGACCTGCTTGATGGCCGTCTTGGCTTCCGGCCCCAGCACCTCCCGGAAGGATTCCAGGGTGTAACGCAGCATCTTGCAAGCGATGCGCAAAGCATGGAGCCGCTCCGGTGGGGGATCGGGCATACGTACTCCATCGTCGTAGGCCCGCACGGCGGCGAGGCGTTGGTAGATGGCGACCGGTGCCACATGGCGGACACGGAAGGGGCGCGGGATGCGGCTTTCTGCTTCCAATGGAAGGCTGCCCAACCCGGCCGTCTCTACGAAATGACCAAAACGCTCTTTGAACCGGGCGTATTTCTTCCCATCCAAATAGGCAAGCATACGGGCGCGGGCTGCCTCGCGCTGCGTCTCCAGGGCGGCCAACAGGGGGTCCAGCCCCCCGCGGCGGCCGGAGGGCAGGGTGTCTCGGTAGGCGCGGATGTTTTGCAGGAATACGTCCAGATCGCGGACCGCGCCCAATGCCCGTCCGGTGCGTTTCAAACCTTTCAGCAAGGGGCGGATGGCCGGGCGTCGGTAGGCGTCGCCAAAGACGCGGAAGGCAGCCCGCATCCGCCGCGTAGCAACCCGCATGTCGTGTAATGCCTCTATGTCTTCTCCCAGGCGCGTTCCCGGCTCATGGTAGAGCATCCGGCGGAAATGGAGGCGCAGCACTTTGCGCCCTGCTTCGCTCATAGGATCGTCGGGGGTCACGCCCGGTTTGGCACGTATCAGGGCACGCAGCCCGCGTTGGAACTTGGAATGGGGTTGGGATTCAAGCCCCCACTTGCTTTCCAGAGCACGGCCCAAAGCGATCAGGTCCTGTTCGTCGCCTTCTGCGAGCAGCTCGGCTTCTAATTCCAAAAAGGTGGACAGGACTCGGTCATCGGCCAGCAGGCGTCCGCGATCCAGACACAGTTGGATGATTGGATGCCCACCGCGGGAGAGGGGACAAGTATGGCGGGTCTGCTCAATCTCAAAAAGGGGAAGCAAGGGTCGGTTACCGCTTAGAGAAAAGGCCAGGTCGCGGACCGGACCGGGGGGCCACCGGGAGGGCGGGAGGAGACCGGGCAGGTCTGTTTCGTGCTCGACGCGGCGGTGCACGGCCCCGGAGACGTTGCCCAAGCCTTTGAGGGTCAATCGGTAACGGTCCCCCCGGCGGCGCAGACGGCAGGCATACTCTTGGCCGAAAAGGGACCAATCTGCAGTGTCCAGGTATCTGTCGTGTAGGGTTGTTGTCGTCCACGGCCCGCACGCAAACCCGGCCAGGTCGGTGATGCCCAACAGCCGTTGGAAAGTGTGCTCATCGGGGATGCGGTACTTGGCCTCTATTTCCACCGCCCTTCTCCCTTTGCCTTTACGTCCCCACATAGCGGGCATAGATCGCCCGTGCACGGGCCGGATCGTCGGTCCCTTTGATGATGGCCCGCCCGTCGGCGAAGAGGGTGAGTTGGCAACCTTCCACGTCCAGGCGGAGGAGGTATTCGTTGACGGTCAAGGGGCCGATGCCGAGCAGCCGTTCGGCCAGGGCCTCTAGGTCTATCTCGCGGCGGGGCCGAGGGCTGATCTGGACCGCTTCCCGCCCGCAGAGGACCGCCGTCATGGTCCCCTGCTCTGCGTTCAGCAGGTCGTAGCGGCCTTCGTCGCAGACGGGGCAGGGGGTATCGCCCTTTTTGGTGCGGGCGCG
Source organism: uncultured Anaerolineaceae bacterium (assembly GCA_964593865.1). Classification (GTDB taxonomy): domain Bacteria; phylum Chloroflexota; class Anaerolineae; order JAAYZQ01; family JAAYZQ01; genus CAZQKE01. The sequence goes on from CAZQKE010000001.1 coordinate 12,867, forward strand.
TTCAAACTCGCCGTTCCACACATCCACCATCACCAGACCGCGCAATAGTTCCCGGCGGCGGTCCAGGAGGATCTTCAGGCCCTCGGTTGTTTCCAGGGCGGCGATGATGGCCACCGCCGTCCCCAAGACTCCCGCCGTCTCGCAGGTGGGCGTCGCGCCGGGGGGCGGCATCGGCCCCAGGAGACAGCGCAGGCAGGGTGTCTCACCGGGCAGGATGACCGCCGTCAGACCATAGGTCCCCAGCACGCCGCCGTAGATCCAGGGGATGCCTTGTTTGACACAGGCTTCGTTGAGGAGATAGCGCACCTCAAAATTGTCGGCCCCATCCAGGACCACGTCGGCTCCGGCGATCAGTTCCTCCACCGTATCGGCGTTGACATCCAGGATGTGCTCCTCAATCTGGACCTGGGCGTTGATGCGACGCAGGCGGCGGGCGGCGGCTACCGCCTTGGGCACGCCTGCCTGGGCGTCGGCTTCGGTGTAGAGGGCCTGACGGGGCAGGTTATGCCATTCCACAAAGTCGCGGTCGGCCAGCACCAGGCGGCCCACCCCGGCCCGTGCCAGGTGCTCGGCGATGTGGCTGCCCAACGCCCCGCAACCGATGACGACGGCGGTTTTGGTCGCCAAACGCTCCTGTCCCTCCCGACCCCAGCCGGGCAAAATCATCTGTCGCGAATACCGAGCCAAAGGATCCCCCATTATCTCCTCCCTTGTCCCGAAAACGAGCCGTCCCCGGCATTATAACCCAAAACAGGCGAGGGCCAAAATCCGATACCGATCCGATTTGCCCTGAAGCCGATTTTGCGCTACAATTAGGGCCAACCCACAAAGTGAGAAGGAGGTCCAACGATGGACAAAGTCGTGACGATTGAGCGGCACATCCTCGATCAGCAGCGCAAGCACCCAGAAGCTACCGGTGTGCTTACCAGCTTACTCTATGACCTGGCCCTGGCCGGGAAGCTGATCGCCCGCGAGACAACCCGTGCTGCTCTGGCCGACATCCTGGGGCTGACCGGTGGGTTCAACGTCCAGGGGGAAGAGGTCGCCAAGCTGGATCAGTTTGCCAACGCCGTCATCGTTCGCCTCAACGAGTACACGGGGCGGCTGGCCCTCATGGGGTCGGAAGAGATCGCCGAAATCATCCCCATCCCCGATGAGTACCCCACGGGCCGTTATGTGCTCCTTTTTGACCCACTGGATGGCTCCTCCAACATTGACTATTCGGTCAGCATCGGCACCATTTTCTCCATTATGCGCCGCAAATCGCCGGAAGGCACGCCGGGCACGGTGGAAGATTGCCTGCAACCGGGGCGCAACATCGTGGCCGCCGGGTACATCCTCTACGGCCCCAGTACCATGCTGGTTTACAGCGTGGGCAGCGGCGTGCAAGGCTTTACCCTGGATCACACCGTCGGCGAATTCCTGCTGACCCACCCCGACATTCGCATTCCTGAAAAGCCCAAGTACTACAGCGTCAACCAGGGGTATGAGCGGTACTGGGCGCGAGAAGTGCAGGAATTCACCGCCGACCTGCAAACCCGCAACCTTTCTTTGCGCTATATCGGCTCTTTGGTCTCCGACTTTCACCGCAACCTGCTGGCCGGGGGGATTTTCTACTACCCGGCGGATAGCCGCGATCCTTCCAAACCCCACGGCAAACTGCGGTTGCTCTACGAGTGCGCTCCTTTGGCTTTCATTGCCGAACAGGCCGGCGGCTACGCCTCCGACGGGACCCAACCGATTCTGGACATCGTGCCGGAGCATCTGCACCAGCGCGTGCCCTTTTTCGTCGGCAACCGGGAACTGGTGGAGCTGGCCGAATCGTACATCCGAGGGGAGATTTGATGCGCAAACGGTGGCCGTATTATCTGTTCCTATCCCTGGCGATCTGGCTGGGGGCCGTCGGCGGGAGAGCACCGGTCCGGGCCGATGGCTATATCATCATGGAGCGCACAAGCTCCGACATCATGGCCGATCAGCAAGCGGTGCTGATCTACAAAGAGGGGCACGAGGATCTGATCATCTCCATCGGGCTGGATCTGCGGGGGCAAACGCCGCCCCAAGAGATGGCCTGGCTCATCCCGACGCCGTCGCAGCCTCAGGTGCAACTGGCCGATGGCTCGATCTTTGATGAGCTGAACCGCATCGCCGCACCGGAGATCATTTATCGGACGGAACGCGCCGGTCATCCCTTGTGGGGGATCGGCGCCGGTGCGCCCCCGCCGGAGCCGCCGGTCACGGTTTTGGAGCGCAAAGAGATCGGCATTTATGATGTAGCCGTGCTGGCGGGCAAGGAAGCGCAGGGGGTGTTGGCATGGTTGCACCGGGAGGGCTTTCAGGTCCCCGACGCCCTCCAGGCTCCGCTGGATGCCTACATCGCCGAAGGTTGGACCTTTGTGGCCCTGCGTATCGCCCCGGAGCCGAACCCCCAGGGTATCTTGAACGCGCAGCCGGTGTGGCTTTCGTTCAACAGCGAACGGCCCCTTTATCCCATGCGCTTGACCGTCGCCAACGGTCGGCCCCTCAGCTTGCGATTGTACATCCTGGCCGATCACCGTTACGCTTTGGAAGGCTTTACCACCGAATTTGCCGGTAGGGCGGAAGTGACGGTAGAGGATCCGGCGTTGGCTTCGGTGTTGGACCGCGAGTTTTTCCTGACGAAGCTATTTGATGAAACCGTAACCCCGGCCGAAATGAGCCGGGATTTTTACCCTTACCGGGCGGCCAGCGACGAACCCTACCGCGAGCAGGTGGTGTACACCCAAGTCGTCAGCGGCGGAGGGAGCGGCCTGCTCGTGAGCCTGTGCCCCTGCGGTCTGTGCTGGTTGGGGCTGCTGGGAATCCTGGTTCTGCTGATCGTCATTATCGTCTTCCTCAAGCGACGGGAGAAAACCGATACTTTGCCCCGAACTTAGAGACATTTACAGGATCTTGCGTGGCTGCGGTTGTTTGATCTGTTCGCGCTCACGGTGTTGAGCGGGGTTCAAGTTTCACACCGGTTGTGGGTGATCGCCGATTCCGGGGAGGTTTAGGATCCCTCCCTTCCTCTGTGGAACATATGACCGGCGATGGACAATACAAGCCGTCGGGGTGCGAGGCGTGCTCCTAGAGCCATGGCTTTGTTCAGTCCTCCGTGGATGAAGCTGCTTCGGCCCTGTTCGAAGGCACGCAGGGCCTGGGCGACAACTTCCTCCGGCCCCGGCATGGAGCGGGGCCGAACGTCTTGGAGATCGGCAGCGGTCCAGAAGCCGGTGGCGGTAGGGCCGGGGCAGAGGGCCATGACGATCACGCCGTCGGCCCGCACTTCTTCCGCTACGGCTTCGGAGAAGCTGAGCACGAAGGCTTTGGTTGCGCCGTAGACGGCCAGGTAGGGGACCGGCTGAAAGGCTGCGGTAGAGGCGACGTTGATGACGCCCCCCCGTCGTCTCCGGCGCATGGCCGGTAGGTAGAGGCGGGTCAGTTCCATCAGCGTGTTGACGTTGAGGCGCACCATGTCGGCCTGGACTTTGAGAGGGATCTCGGTGAATGCACCTCCCTTGCCGAACCCGGCGTTGTTGATGAGCAGGTCCACCTCCAGCCCTTGTTGCTGCGTTGTGGCAAAGAGGGATTGGGCGGCGGAAGGGAGGGCCAGGTCGGCGGCGATGACGTGGGTTTGGATGCCGTGGGCGTTGTGTAGCTCCTCCGCCAGTGTCTGCAACCGATCTCGGCGGCGGGCGACCAAGATCAGGCTTTTCCGTAAGGCGGCCAGCTGCCGCGCGAAAGCCTCGCCGATGCCACCGGATGCGCCGGTGATCAGAACGGTCTCAATGTTGTCGAGCAAGGCAACCTCCTTTCGGATCACTCAATTGCGGGATGGGTGTGTGGACGGCGACAATCGCCGTCGCCGCAGATTCGGAAGCCGTTGCTTTTGCGCTCATTTCTGCGCTTTTACATCGGCACGCAACAGAAATTGCCAATCCATCGCTGCCAAGAGCACAAGGGGCATGACGATCAGGTCCCAGGGCCGTCCGTTTTCTCCCCGGACGATGGGCCACAGCAACCAGGGGATGAGCACCAGATCGGCCCAGACAAGCCCCTGCGCCACACGGGAACGCCATCCCGCCGGGCGTCGCTTCCGGTGGGCCAGGAGCACGACGGCGGGCAGCAACAGCAGCGCCAGGTTGTAGCTCCCGGTCTGGGGGACGACCAGTTGGGTGACAATGACGGCCAGAGCCAGGGGCAAGGCTGCTTGGTCCCGGCCTCGCCAACGCCACAGCACCACCGCCAGCCCACCCAGCAGGACGGCGATCACCGCCGCGTTCAACCACGTGCCGATGGAAGGTGGTAGCCAATCTTCGGTTAATGCCAAGACCGGAAATTGTGTCGTGGAATAGTCCCGATAGGCCCGAATCTGACGGACATAATCGGCCAACCAGGGGCCGATGAACAGGACCGAAAGGGCTAACAACAGGGCCATAGCGCCGCTCAGTGTCCAAAAAGTACGTTGCTTCCTCCGGCCCGGCAGGCTAAGCAACAGGGCCAGTGCCGGTAGGACGACCAGTTGTGGCTTGACCATGCCGGCAACGAGGGCCAGCCCGGCCAAGCGGTCGGACCGTTGCCCGGCGGCCCACAAAGCCACCGTTAGCCAGAAGAGCACCCAGACGGTGGTCTGCCCCAAGACAAAGGCGATCATGCTGTAGCGAAAGGTCATGGCTGCCAGACAGAGGAGGAGAAAGGTCCGGCGTCCCGGTTGCCAGCGAACGGCGCGGACCGTCAGGGCTACGGATGCCACCACCAACGCCTGCTGCCCGGCGATCCACAGGGCGGCGGCGGCAGGGAAAGGGAGCAACAAAAAGGGCCAGGTAAGAAAAGGTGCGTAGGCCGGATAGGCGTAGCCGTGCTGGTTTTCATCAGGGCGGGCCGGTCGGCCGTAGATCGCTTCTTGGATGCGGAGCATCACCGCCGGATCGTAGGGGTTGTGTCGCTCCAACAACACCTCTCGGCCCCCGGCCCAAAAGGGATAGAAATCAAGGGCATTGCCCAGGCGTTGGATGTGTATCCGGTAGATGGCATAGGCATCGGCCAGGAGGAGCAACAGCAACAGGATGCCCACCACCGCCGCCTGTCTCCACCGCTGCCTGCTTTCAGCGTGTGAACTCATACAGCTGCCAGCCTTCCCCTTCAGATTCCCCGCGCAGGCGCAAAACCAGGCGGGGATGTGTTTCTTTCCCGGTGTACAGGTCGTCGGTCGTCCGTGGGCGCGCGCCGTCCAGGATCAGGTAGCGGGCGTCGTAGCGGTCGGCAACGACCAGGATGGTGTCCAACGGTTCGTTGGGGATGGCGATGGCCGGATGATGGGTGTGCCAGGTGAACCCCGGCGCGTCGCCGACCATAACCACGGCATCGGAGGCGACCCCTTGTTCCGCCAGCCAATGGCCGATCTGGGTGTAGTGGTCATCCCGCCGGTTCCACCCGCCGCCGAGCACCCCCGCCCGCGCCAGGGCCAGGAGCGTCACCAGCACGGCCAGAGCCACCAACCCTGCCCCGAACACCGGCCAGGCCTGCCGCACGCGCCAGCCCCGCAATCGCCGGGCCGCCCAACGGAGCGCCACCTCCAAGCCGGGGCCGGTGGCGGCGAAAAAGAAGGGCAGCAACGCCCCACCGGAATGGAACAGTCCGCCGCGTGTCCCCGGAAAGGTGAACACAAAGGTCATGGTCAGGAAGAGGAGGGGCGCGTAGAGGAAAAAGGGCCACAAGAGCCGCTCCCGCCGCAGCTGCCATAACCCCAGGGCGACGAAAGGCGGTAAGAAGATGAGCAACCCTTCCGCCCACAGTCGTTGCAGGTTGAGCAGCAGAGCCTGCCCTTTGGAAGCCAGGATCGCTTGCCAGCCCCAGGCCAGGTAGTCGGCCAACGTCGGCGGGCGGCCATAGGCGAACAGGTCGTCGTAGGAAGTCAAAAAGATGGTGCCGGTCCCGGCGCCGCCCAGGGGGGAGCCAAAGGTCATCCAGTTGCGGAGGAACCACGGTCCCATGACGAGAAGGTAGCCACCGACAAGTAGCAGGTAACGGACAGCAGGTGGCCGGTGATCTGAAGCGGGTTTCCTGCCCGACGACAGGGGTGCGAACGGCAAAAGGACCCCCAATAGCAACAGCCCGTCGGCGCGGGCCAGGTGGGCGAACCCGGCGGCCAGCCCGGCCAGGCCAAACCAAAGGGGTCTCCCATCGCGCAGGCCCCGCCCGGCAGCCCATAGGCTCAGGCTGCCTGCCAGGGCGAAAGGTGCGAAATTGTCGGGCAGGACGAACACGTGGGCGTAAAAGCCGGGGAAAAGGCCCAACAACCCGGCCAAAAGGGCGTGCCGCCGCTCTGCGGTCAGGTCCCAAGCAAGGCCATAAGCCACCGGCGGCAGCAGGGCCGAAAGGAGCACAAAGGGCATTTGTACCGCCCGGAAGGAGCCGCCCAAAAGCAGATGCCCCAGGCCGCCCAGCATGGCCGTCAAAGGCAGCCAGTAGGCATAGCCGGGGTGGACCACCTTCTCCGGCGGGTCCAACCAGTTCCAGATGAACGGCTCGGTGAACCCTTGTCCTCCGGCGAGCTGCCGCGCTCCGACGGCATAGTAGTAGGCATCGGTGTAGCCCGGCCGGTCCAGCAGCCAAGCCGTCCCCAGACGCAGAGCCAGGGCCAGAGCCAACAGGATCAACAGATCGTGCCCATGCCGCTTGCTCCTCATGGCTCCTCCTGTCCCTTGCCCAGCAGGTAGCCGATCATCAATACGGCGGCGATGATAAAGTCCAAACGCATAAATGCCTTGCCAAACCACCCCCGCAGAAACACGGAGAAAGAAGTCAGCCAACCGGCGAAAGCCCAGCCCAGACCCAGGGGCAAGAGGCTGAAAGTCAGCACGTGAATCAGGCTATGGCTGCCCAGGTATAACGTAATGAGGGGGTGGGCAGCAACCAACGCCCCCAAGTTGCGGCGGGTACGGGGCAGCCGCAACACCCACCAGGCCAAGGCTACCGCTACCGGGGCCATCCACAGACCGATGCTCCGCCAGGGTGTGATATTGTGGCCGACGTTCACCAATCTCAGGATCGAAGGGCCACCGGCCCAACGCAGCGGCCAATCCCAACCGTGGATGATGAGAGAGAGCAAAAACACCCCCAACGGCACCAGCATCGCCCGGAACCGTTGCCGATGGTGGAGCAGGAGCCAGAGGGCGACCAGAAAGCAAGCCTGGGGCTTGGCCGCCATCAAGACAAGGGCCAACCCTAATAGGTGGGGACGGTCGTCTGCCAGCCAGGCCAGAATGATGCCCAGCATGGGGACGATCTCAACCGGGCCGTAAACGACAAAGACGGCAATGGACGGAGAAGCAAAGATCAACCATCGGTATCTGGCAGGGTACTCTTTGGTAAACCAGGCTATCAGCAAGATCGTTCCTGTTACCAGCAGACCCCACCCCACCCAGGTTGGCCAACCGGCCAACGGGATCAGGAGCCAAAGCAGCCAGGGCGGGTTCCAAAAGCCGCAGCCCCATTGTGTATCCTCATAGAGTACCAAACTGCCGTCTAGCCAACCCCGGGTGATGGGCCGGAAGTAAACCTCCCAATCCGAGGCAAAAGGGATCATGGTTGTCAAAAAGTGTAGCCCCACGACCAGCAGGGCCACCGTTGCCAGGAGCACACCCCACTGGAACAGTGGTTGTTGTTGCATCCGGTGGTGTTTGTACCGTGGCCAACGGGGCATTGTCCCGCTGCTACTCGGCGTTTTCATTGCATTTGCTCTAGATCCTAGTTTCGTTGAACGTATGGTGGGCAAAGATGATGCGGAGTTGCCAAGATCCGGACCGGTTGCCCTTTTGCACGGAAGATTATTTTTTCATCAGATAGAGTATCCTGCCGGAATCTTTTAACCGAACAGACTCAAGGATGGTAAAATGCCGACAAAACGCTTTCTCGAAGGTTGTTTGTGTGTATTCGGCAAAGATGTCTGCACGGGTCGTCAGGAGCCGCCGAACTTGGGAATCGCTCTTGGGTACAAACTCAATGATAAGCCAACGGCATATCCGGGAGAAAAAGTCGGCAATTTTGTCGAAAGGCAGGTTGTTTGAGATCGCCAAATGGTGTAACAAGGCCAAGGCCAGCACCGTGTCGGCCGGACCACGTTCGATGAGGGACATCCGTTCCCGATTCTCCCAGCCCACGCCAGGGCTAGGGTTGGTCAGATCCACAAGCAAGGGCAAGATGTTGGATTCACGCTCTTGGATGCATTGTACGTAGTTGGCCTCAACGCACGCCGGGTCGGCATCTACGGAGATGGTCAGAGCCCCTTTGGCAGCGGCGATGCGGCTGAACAGGCCGGTATTGGCCCCTAGATCCCAAACGATTTTGGGGTTAGTTTTATCCAAGAAAGCCGCTACGGTGTCTTTTTTATGCTGCCAGGCCCGTGGCGAATAGTTGGTGTCCTGCATATAGTCCACCCATTCCGTTCTTCGGGGCTGCCAGTGCATTTTTTCGATTGCCCGCTCCAAGCTGTCAATGAGACCGAGAAAGGACATACGGCTCATCGGGTGGTCGGGCAGAGCGACCGATTTCCGGGCAAAGTGCTTCTGGCTCTTGGCGTGTAGGTGGATATGCGACAGCAAGGTGAATCGGAAGCGGCTGCGTAGCGGCAGCAGCGAACCGGCCAGGTCCAGAGGAATGCCATCTATGTAGAGACGCAACATTTGGCCGAGCCGAACGTCCGTGTAACTCATCAACGACAGTGGTGCGAGAAAGTGTTGACAGAACTGCCGATAAGCTACCCATGGCCGGCCTTCCCGGTAGATTTCGAAGGACAGTGTGTCAATGAAAATCGGCCGTCCTCGGTAGAACTGGACATTGTAGGCACTGGCATCTTTGAGCGACATGCCGAATTCAAGGGCCATCTTCTGAATCGCCAGGGTCAGCAAGGCTGCATCTTTTAGCTGGCTGAAGGACCACTCGTAAGGATAGGATATAAACGGGATCGGTTCGGGCCGGATGATTTTGTACGCTTGGGTAGTCCCACCGCTTTCTGCCTTGACTTCTTGATGGGGGATGAGCAGGTCGGCGTTCACCAAGGAACGATAAAGGCCGGAAGCAAGCAAGTGATCGTAATGCTCTCGGTAGACCTGATTGATTTGGCGATAGACCCGGCCTTCTCGGGAAAAGAGGAAGCCGCTCGGGTCGCGGAAGGAACTGAAAATCGGCTCATTGCTTGGTATCGTGCTCATCGGAAGCCGATCCGGAAAATATCTTCTTAACGAAAAGTTTGATTCTGCCCCAGAACATGCGCAAGGCGAACAAAAGCCCGACCAGAGTTGCCAGCAGCAGCTGGAAAATGTAGCTGCCGCTCCCGGGGTCCAAATAGGCATAGGCCGGTGGAGAAAGGGCAAGACTCAATACCAAGAGGAAAAAGAGCAATTCGATTCTTGATGGCATAATCAAGACCTCATGAAATATCGTAATGCCCCGTCGCGGCAATCATACTGCGCGTATGGTCGTAGGGATTTTACCACATTTTCCGGTTTTGGCAAGGGATTCATGCCGGGGGTTGACAATGGCAACACGACAACATAATTTACGGTTGTTCGGTCTCTGCGGTCACGTCTATAAATTGATACGGCCGATCCCACGTGGAAAAGTAGATCCTATCCTCCAACAGTTCAAGATCGGTACCCAAGTACTCGTTGAAAATCAGCCTGAAGGTGTTGACCGGCGTGATCCCATCGTATAGCCCGGCAGATCCTTTTCCCGGCAGGTGATAGGCGTTAAGAATGGAGAAACGTTCTCGCAGGTTTGTGTTCTCCGGATGTTCCCAGTCCAACGTGGAAGCAGGGCCGTGGTCGCCTTGAAGGACAATGATCGTCGGTCGGGATGCGTGGGCCAGCAGATTGCGGAGGATAGGTTCTATTTTGTTGTTGACGAAGGTGAGCTGTCTTACGTATCCTTTCCTGTATTCGGCCTGGGATAGTGGTCGTTCGCCATCCCTCATCCCGGTTTGAAGGTCAAACTGTTGCTGTGGTTGAACAGGGTTGCCTTGTTCGTCAAAGACGAAAGGGCCGTGCGGCGCGAGGATATGGGCAAAGACGAAATAGGGTTCGGGCCATTGTGGTGGCTCGGATAGCAGATCAAAGCTGGTTAGGATTTTCTGACGGTGCATTTCATAAGGATCTACAAGCCCTGTCCGGACCGTCAACCAGGGGATGGGGGTGTTGCATAAGAGTCGAATTTCTAAATCGCTCCAAGAGGTAGCCGATACTGTGTGGACATCGGAGCTTCTCAGCGTCGTAGACTTGAATCCCGAAGGCAATCCGACAATCGTATAGCCTTGCTCTCTCAGGAAGTGCATAACTTGGTTGTTCTGGATCAGGTATTCGAGCGGCCCTCTATCTGCAGTTTCGGGGCTAAGCCGATTGCTCAGATCGTCTAAATAAGCGAGGTTCAGGGATGAAGACAGCGACAGATCCGTTTGGGCATAGTTGGAGCGACTCTTGTCGGCGACGAAAAAGCCCAGTTGTTTTAACGAATCCACAAATTCGGAGTTGTCAAAATCGTATATTTCCAAGAGGATGTCCTCTCGGCCGTATGCATCTAGGATGATGTAGTAAATGTCGGGCAGGTCTTCAAGCGGTACGGTGCTCGTTCGGCTGATCTGGGCAGGTCCTACCGTTGCCCGAACGTCCCGGTTAGAAGTCTTGATCTCATACAGACCGATGTTGAACAGTGGTAACAAAACCAAAGTCAGAGCCATCACGTTCAGAATGCGGGTGATGTCCTGCCAGCCATTTTGGATGCGCATGATGATCACTACTCCACCGAGGAAGAGTACCGTCCAGGTGATCATCAGTGCAAGGGACTCGTCTGTCGCCGAGTATTGCATCTTTTCCCCCCACAGCATTCTATGGACATGGGCGTAGGAAAAAAACAGAATTGAGAACAACGAGACTACGGCTCCTCCTTTGGCAATGTTCCTCAGAACTGCAGCGATCAGCAGAAACAAGATGGAGGTTAGACCGATCAGAAGCAACAGCGGTCTCCATATCTGCGCAGGCGATAGGAATTCCAAGTTCTGGGAGTATAAGGATAGGATTGGCCACATTGCAAGCAGCAAAGGATGGATTACTAGGCTTTTTTTCATCTTGCTTTCTCCGTCCGGCACCGATGCTTGCTCATGGCAGGGATTTTCTCTCTCGGAAGGGCCATAGATGACGCCATGCTTTCCAGGTGTAACGACAATAAAGTACGAGGGGAACCAAGGTCACCAATTCCAACGCTTGCCATTGGAAAAAGAAAAAAAGAAACCCGATGTTCCCCAGCCAGGCTATCCATCCTATGGGGAAGGTTTGCAAGGCCAGAATGCTTTTCTGCTGGTAATAAGGCATTGTCAAAGCACTGGTCGTGAGGAAGAGGAGCAGTTTTTCCTGCCGTGGCAATCCGGCCGGAAGCACCGGCAGCCACAACAACAAGGCCCACGGGCCGACGAATTCCCAGATGGTGATGCTGCCGTGTCGGCACAAGGTGTTGCGGACGGTGATATGGTCCCACCATTCCGGGACCCACCAGCCGTACTTGGCAATGGAACCCAGAAAAACGGCGATGGGCACGACCAGGGAGAGGAGTTTTTCTTTGGGTGTGAGCCACCACCACAGAAGGAGGAGGGCAGGAGCCGAAATTTGTGGCTTGACGGATGCCAGTACGAACCCGATCCCTACCAGCCAGGGATTATGGCGGGTGGAGGCCCACCAACCGATCGCGATGCCCAAAATCACGATGGCGTCGACCTGTCCGTAGTACAGCAACGCGCCGAACTGATAGGTGAGGAGGACATGCAACAGCCGTCCGCGGAAGATGCGGGTTGCGATAATCAACGAGATGAGGGACCCCAACATCAGGCTGAGGTGGGCCAGGGGAAAAGGGATGAGGGCCAGCAAATCAAATAGGGGACGTAGCCAGTAGGGGTTGTAGAAGTCTTTTAGATCACCTTGCGTTGTTGGCAGGTATGCATGTCGTAGGTCCGTCCCACCCAGGGGTAGGAGAGAGAAGACGATGATGACTCCCAGGGCGATGCCCACGACGATGGTGTCTTCTATTGTGGCGTTCCACGTCTTTTTGGCCTCTTGGCTCATGGACTGCTCACCGTGGACGACTGTGTTCGTTCTTTCTCGGCCGGTCTCGCAGACGATGTAGCGATGGCATAAATTTCGGTTCCTTCCAAGTGGCCCACCGGTAGAAAGCGCGGATCCGGCTGCTCTTGTAACGTTTGGGGATAGCGGCCAAAGGTCTGTGTGATGATCAGCCAACGGGCGTCGTAGCGTTGGGCGGCTTGAAAGGCGGCGTCGGGCGGCTCGTTGCCCGGCAGGACGATGGCCGGATGACCGCTGACATAGTTCAGGGTGTAAGGTTGGGTGGTCATTACCACATCACCGGGGGCGGTGTGCCGGGCCAGCCAATCCGCTATTGCTTCAAATTGGGCTTGTTCGGCTTCGTGTCGTTCCCGCACCGCCGTCAGGGAGTGGAACAACTGTGCCCCACTTAGCACCAACAAGCCGATGACCACCGTCACCAGCGTTGGCCCAACCGGCCGCCGCTCCCGCAAGAGCCGTTGTGTTCCCTTTTGCACGGCATAGACCGCCGCCAGTGCCAGAAAAGGCATTGCCGCACCGAGAGAGTGGTAAAACGTCCCGGCCCTGGCCGATATGGGAAAGGCCAACGCCAATCCGAAGAAGAGAAGCAAAGTGTAGACCGTTGCCGGGAAAAAGGGCCATTGGCGGCGCAGTAGCCAGCCGCCCGGCAGGGCCAGCAACCCCCAGGGAAAGGTGGTTAACAGGAATACGCGACCGAGGTGCAACAACGTTTCGCCCCGTTGGGTCAACAGCGTCTGCCAGCCCTGGGCCAGCCAGGTTTGCCAGGTCGGATGTTCTAAAAAGTTGAAGGTATCTATGTAATCGGTCAGCCATGCCTGATCCAAGACGGAGGTGGGCAGGGGCGTTCCAAAAGCCGCATAGTTGCGGGCCAGCCAAGGGGCGAGCACCAAGCCAAAAGCGATGACAAGGTCCGTTACGTCGTCTAGTTTGGGTCCCATTGCCCGCACCCAGGCCCTGACCGATCCTTCCTCGCGGGGCCATAGCTCCCATGCTTTCTGCGCTGCCGGGTTGTCGGGCAGACCGGTCAGAGGGAGCGGAGGGGCAGGCAGTATCTGCCAGGCGAGCGGGACGGCCAAGAGGAGCAGCAACCCATCGGAGCGGGTCAGATAGGCCAGGCCGATGAGTACTCCCACGCCGAAGTAGCTCCCCCGTTCCCCCGGACGGCGGAGGGCCAGGGCCAGTGCCCAGGCTGCCAGCAGAGCAAAGGGCGCGCTGCTGTCGGCGCTGGCCGATTGGTAGCCCAGGGTCGCGTTGAAGGCGATCAGCAGCCCTGCTCCCAACGCCGCCCAACGGTTGCGCCGTCCACCCGGCAGGACGCGTCGCCCGACGATGTAGGTTAGGGGGGCCAAAGCTGCGCCAAAGAGCAGCCCCGTCAGCTGGCCGAGGGGCAAGCCGGTCTCCAATGTTCCCGTCAGGACGCGGTGCAGGACAAAGACGGCGGCGATAAGGCCGGTGGTCAAGGGCATCCAGTGTTCGTGGCTGGGGTGGCGCACGGTGGGGAAGGGGATGGCGTAACTCCAAAGGACATCTACTTCCAGGCCGCGCCCTGTCGCCAGGTTCTCCGCCGTCGTCAGGTAGAAGGCCGGGTCGTCCAGCGGAGGAAAGACAACGGCTTGCATGTACAGCCGGCGCACTCCCAGGGCAGCGGCCAGGAGGAGGAGTACTAGGGCCGAATCAAGCCAACTCCAGTCTTTAGATTGTTTCCTTCCTCTTCTGCCCATTGCGTTTTACCTCAAGTCGGTACCATAGGCCCAGAGCCAAGAGCACGATCAAGGGCGGCAGGGCCATGTGCAGTCCGTATTGGGTGGTGTATAGCAGCGAATATGCCAGCCACGATCCACCGATCCACAGCAGGGCAATGACGGTGCGTGCTGCTTTGCCCGGCGCGTCTCGCATCAGCAAAAGGACGGCGGGTAAGAGCAGAAGGCGGTCTACGGGGCTGGTTTGGGGTAGCACGAAGGTAGTCATGGCCAGCGTCAAGACAAAGGCCCCTTCGCGCCAATGGTTCCTTTCCCCTTGCGCCGGTCGTAACGCCGCCCACCAGCCGATCCCCAGCCAGGCTACGGCGGCGATCTCCAGGAGGCGGGGCCACAAAGGACTAGCCGCTTCCGCAAAGAGGAAGCCCGGCCCGGTGTGGACCGGTTTGTAGCCGGGATACCGCAGCAGGCCGCGCATGAACTCAATGGGCCATGTGGGAAGAAGAGCGAGGGAGATCGCCATCAGCAGACCCATGCTCAGTGCAAATGCCCACCCGATGCGCCATCGCCGCCGCGTTGCACCCCAAAGCAGAAGGTAGGGAACGGCGAGCACGGCCAGTTGGGGCTTGACCGTTGCTCCTGCCAGACAACAACCGGCGATCCCGTCATGGTTCCTCTCCACAGACCAATAGGCGATGAGCAAAAGAGAAAGGACACCGACCGCCACCTGTCCCAGCATCAGGCCACCAAAGACAGGGTAGGCCAGCAGCGTTGCCAGCAAAGCCCAGGTCAGATCCCAGGGAGATGCTTGCCAGTTGATGGCCCGCAAGAAAAGGAGTACGCCCACCACAAGTGCGGTTTGCAATATCGCCTGCCAGATGGCCGTGGCCCAGTCGTAGGGTATGAAAGCGAGTGGGAAATTGAAGATGAGGCGGTAGAAAGGATTGGCAAAGGCCAGTTGATCTTCTCCTTCCTCCAGTAGTCTCCCCTTGCTGCCCAGTTGGATCGCCCTCGTTGTTTCCTCACTGTATGGGTTGCCGCCGCGCAAGGCTACGCGGGCGGCAACCCATTCCACATAAAAATCGGGATGGGTGTTCCCCCGCCAGGTGTAGGCTTGGTGCAATAGGACGGCGTATAAAATAACGCCGCTCACCGTGCCGATGGTCAGTGCAATCGTGCTCTTGTTCATTTTGTCTCTTGCAGCGGTTTGATCTGCCAGGCAGCCGCGCCCAACAGCCCTCCGCCCAGGTAGAAGGTGAGGAAAAAGAGGGCCGAATAGGCTACCGCTTCCTCCGCTGCGATGCCTTGTGGGGCAAAGAGAGCGATGAGGATGGCATCCCTCGTGCCCAAACCGGAAAAGGAGATAGGCAGCAGAGTGATCACCCCTGCCACCGATAGGCTAACGGCCAAGTAGCCGATCCCTATCGGCAGGTCTAACGCCCAAGCCAGGAGCTGTCCTTGCCCAAAGAAGAGGCCGTAGGCCACCAGGGTGAAGGCCAAAGGGACGATCAATCTCGGCTTGAGCAAAGGTCGCAGTCCGCGCTGAAAGCGGGCTGCCGCTTCGGTCAGAGAGGCATCGTAACGACCCAGGAAGGGCAATTGCCGCACCAGGGATAGCCCCCAAGCGGCCAGCCGTTCGTTCAATAAGGCGGGCAGCATCAGAATCGCCCCCGCCGTCCCCAGGGCGAGCAGGGTCAACATCCAACCGGGCAACAGCCGCAGCCAGATCAGCCCCCCTGTGCCCAGGATCAGGATGGTATATAGGTCAAAGAGGCGGTCCACCAATACGTTTGCCATCCCCTCGCTGAAGGGCAGGCCACGATCTTGCTTTAGGTAGAGGGCCTTGCCCATCTCTCCCACCCGCCCCGGTGTAACCAAGCCCATAAACAGGCCGGAGAGAAAGGCCAAAAAAGCGTCCCACCGTCCGTATTCAATGCCCTGCATTTTGAGCAGCTCCCGCCAACGCCACGATTTGAGGCCGAAAAGCAACGGATTGGCCGCCAGGGCCAGCAGCAAGTAGTCCCATCGGGTGCGGGTCAGGGCTTCTGCCGTTGCGTGCAGGTCCAGGCGGGAAAGGATAAAGGCCAGGATGATCAGGCCGATGAGGCGGAAGGCGATCTTGCGCAATCGCTCATCCCTCCGAAGGAGGATGTGGTTCCACGACGCACAAAAAGATGCGCCGCAAAGCGATCACCCGCAGTACGCCATCCGGAAGTCGGTTTTCCACATTGCGTCCCAGGCGGGTTAGGAACCTGGGGCCGGCAGGAACCAAAACTGAGGTCCGTTCGGCTACGACACGCAGTCCGGCAGCGGCCAATCCTGCTAGAATCTCGCGGCGGGAAACATCACGATGGGGACCTTCGCTATGGTGGAGGCCGGTTTTGGCCGCCAACCAGTGAATCGGTTCCCAGAGAGTGTTTGGTGTTGTCACGACAACTGTTCCGCCGGGCTTGACCACCCGTGCCAGTTCGGCCAACATCCGCTCCGGGTGTGGAGTATGTTCCAAGACTTCGAAATTGATGCCTATGTCAAAGGAGTTTGTGTCGAACGGCAAGTCTTCGCCATCAAGACGGTGCAGTTCAATGGGCAGGTCGCTTTCTGCCACCTTGGCACGGGCGATCTCTAACATCCCCTCCGAAACGTCTACTCCCACCCCCGTAAGGCCAAAACGCCGGCAGAAGATGATCAACCCATTGCCCGTACCGCAACCCACGTCAATTAACTTCCCTCCGCGGGGAATGTGGATGTCGGAGGCTTCGATCATTTCAATGGCATCGCTGAATCGCCGCCCGTAAGAGACCGTCTTGGCGTTGAATTCTTCATAGCCGCTGGTGGCGGTGTGATCCCAATGTTCGGCAACTTCGGTAATTGTGAACGGCATTTTCTTTCCCCTCAAATTGTGTGTCGGCGTTGTTTGAGCTTTCTGCGCCCTGTCTCTGAGAGCCATCCGCTGAGACTCAAAGGCATTTGTCTGATAATCCATCGTCCCAGGCGGCCGGAGCTGAACCGCATTAGGCCGTAGAATGCTGCATGACCGGGCCAATCTCCGGCCTCCAGGGGGGGCATGGGGTAGCCTTCCACCGGACGGCGACGCGCCAGTTTACGCCGTACCTGTGCCCCCTTTTTCTTGTAGAGGAGCAGGTGGCGGTGAGAAGCCCAGACTTCATCATATGTGATCGGTTGGGCGGTGATATGGCCTTTTTCTACCGCCTGTCTGATTAGCTCCCGGCCTGTTTCTGTTCGTCCGATGAGTAGGGAATTGTTTGGTGACTCGTCGGCCCAAAAGTCGCCGACCGAGAGATCGGCGAATTCGGCAGTGAGGTCAGGGCAAAAATGGCATCCTTCCGGCGCATACATCAAGTGTACATAGGTGTATTGGTGTTTGGGGATGAATCCCCGGCGTCCGTCGTAGGTGACGGCGCGGAAGCCGCCGGGCCAGGGACCTCCTCGGTATTCTAGCTTTTTTACTTCGTCCGGTTCCATGTGGAGCTTATGCAGTAAGTAGACCGTGCCGCTGTAATAGGTTTGGAAACCGCAAAAGAGACCGATGACCAATGCTACGTTGTGGGTGACGGCCAGGTTTAGGGCTTGGGCCAAGCGGATGCCGTGGGCTTGGCAGGGCAAGGCCACTATTGCCAATCGTTTGTTTCCTTGCCGGGTCTGGCCCAAAACGGCATTGACGGGAGCCAAGCAGTATTTTGATTGGGCAGATTCCCGAACTTCGGCTTCTGTGTAGGCTACGGTAACACGGGGGCGGGTGGGAGCACGGGGATCGGTTGTGACCACTACCGCACCGTCTACGATTCCCTGTCTCATTGCCGTTAGGAGCAAGGCGGTGACGGCCCCACCCGCCGAGCCGGCTTTCCGTACCGTTGGATCGGTGGCGTGGGCTTGGTACAGGCTGTGATAGGGGCCGATGAACGGGTCTGCCGGAGCAGGTAACGCCGCCCCTTTTGGGTTCGCTACGGGACATACGGCATAACATAGACCGCAGGCGGTACAGGTTGCCGAGTCGAAGGCGATCTGTTCATCTTGCCAGCTCAGAGCGTGCACGGGACAAATGCTGATGCAAGTCCCACACAGCGTGCAGAGTCGGGGATCAATGTCATTGAAAGTCAGCCCATGCCAGTCGCTCATTGGTTTATCTCTGTTTTTCAATCAGATCGGCCACCAGGGCCAGGGCGGCGATTTGCAAGGCGGTCATTGTGATCACGATGACCGTCACATCCATTACCTGGTCGGTGAATAGGATGCTGCCGACCAAGATCGCCAGGGCCAGCAGCAGTAATGCGCCGCTGATGGGCAACAGCACCCGCAACGGAGCAAAGTACATCACGGTTCGCAAGATCAGGCCCGTAAAGTTGAGTGTGTCGCGGATGGGATTGATCTTGGATTTGCCCGTCCGCCTGTAGTACGAGATCGGCTCGTAGCAAACGCGGTACTCATTGGTCAGCAGGGCCAACGTCAGTGTTGTGGTGAAGGAAAAACCGGACGGCAGGTAGGGCATGAATTCCTCTACTACATCCCGGCGAAAGAGGCGTAAGCCTGAATTCAGATCGGGGATGTGAGCGCGGGCTAGGTAGTTGGCCAAACGGGTGAGCACCCATTTGGCCGGACGACGGAGCAAAGGGATATGTACTTCATCCCCCGTGCGGGCACCGACGACCATGTCATACTCGCCGACAACGGCCAGGGCATAAAGGGCCGGAATGCGGTTGTTGGGGTAGGTCCCGTCGGCGTCGGTGATGGCAATCAGGTCGTAGGCGGCCTGACGGATGCCCGTTTTGAGGGCAGCGCCGTAACCGCGGTTCTGGGGATGTCGCAGAACCCGGACTCCCATTGTTTTGGCGACTTCCGCCGTGTTATCTTGCGAGCCGTCATCTACTACCAGAATCTCGTAAGGCAAACCGGCCTCGTCCATTGTTGTTCGCAGTTGTTCTAGCACGGGGCCGATGGCTTCTGCTTCGTTGTAGGCCGGGATGACGATGCTCAAGCCCTCTTCTTTGTCCACTTTTTACATCCTACCGCTTGATACGATGCATTATAGCCGATCTTCCACAAGATGCCAAGTGATCGGTTTGGCCCTCACGAGGTGGGAAACATCGCCCACGATGGATTGTCGGTGGCCCGCTGCCGGAGCAGGCCCCGGATCGCCGTGGTGTGCGTGTGGCCGTTTTGGGGATCTTTTACGGCAGGCGGTATAGTTCGTAGACTTGGCCCACCCGGCCGACTAATCGGCAGCCGGTCAAGATCTCCTTTAGAAAGGTCTCGTCTTCTTCGGTGAACGGGTAGTAACTCTCTTCGGCCGTCACCGGCTGCCGGAGGGATCTGAGCGTGGGGGGATGGACCGTCGGTTGGCGGAGGAATTCCAGGCCCATCCGGTAGAAGAGGATGTGGTCGATTCCCTCTGCTGCCAGGGCGTTTAGCGCTTCCTGCGCGTTGTCGTGGACCAGGCGCAACTGGGCCAGGTTGTCCAACGTAGCGTCGGCCAGGGCCGGGTGGTCGCAGTAGTAGGCACGGGGTTCCCATAGGAACAGCAGACGAGAGCCTTCCGGCAGGTCGGTGTTGATCTGGACCATGGCAGCTTGGTATGCTCCTAGCCGCCGGAGCAGGTAGGCATCCCGCGTTTCCAGGCCCAACAGGGGGGCCAAAGGGCGGCCGGCGAGCAGCGCATACGTTTCTGTCGCCAGGGTCAGGGCCAACACCAGGGTAGCGATGACGCGCACCAGCCAGGAGAGGCGGAAGGTGGGGCGATCCCATTCGGCGAGGCGGCTCAGCCCAAAGGCGGCGATCAGGCACAAAAGGGGGAAGGCAGGCAGCAGCAACCGCGTCTCAACCAGGTAGGCGTAAAAATAGATGGTGACGAAAAAGTAGAGCACTTGCACGCCCACCAGGACCAGGGCGTAACGCACTGCCCGTGGCCAACGTCGTGTTAGGAAGGCCAAAGGGGTCAGGCAGAGGAGCAAAGGACCGATGGTGGCGTCAAAAGCGGCGGAACGGCTGCGGCCCAGGACCGTTGCCAGCCAGGGAAAAGCCAGGTAGTCGAGGGGATTGCGGCTGTACCCTTTGTCTACCCAGGTGAGCCAGGCTGCGCGGGTTTCGTTCCATCCGGTGCCGCCCCAGAGGAATGGAAAGATGGGGTTGCCGGTGACGAGTCGGTTCTTGATCAGCCAGGGCAAGGCGACCGCTCCGGTCAGCAAGCCGTAGCCTACGGCTCGGCTTGCGATCCATCGCCAGGGGCGTTGCCGATGTCGCCGAGCGTCGTACACCAACAGCATCTCCAATCCCAACAACCAGGTGGCTGCCGTATACTTGGTTGCCAGGGCCAAGCCGGTGAACAGGGCCGAAAGCAGCAGCCAACCATCCTGTTCCGTCTCACTCCAACGTAGGAAGGCGGTGACGGCGGCCAGGGCAAAGGCGGTCAACCCCAGGTCCACGTAAGCCAATCCGGCCAGTTCGGCGGCGACCGGTACTCCGGCCCAAAGGGCCACCGCCCAGCGTCCGGCGCGGGGGTGGATCGCCCGGCGGGCCAGGTCGTAGAGCAACAAGGCGGTCAGGGGCCAGAACACCCAGTGGAACAGTTTAGCCAGCGTGTCGCCCTTGAGCAGCATCCCCCAGGTAAAGAGCATTTCCACCTGCGCAGGCCAGTTGAGGTAAAAGTTTTCCGGGACGGCGACCAAGCGATGGGCCTCCAGGTACAGGCGTGGGCCTTGCAAATGGTAGACCAGCGCATCCCAACCGGTAGGGGGCAGCAGGGCCGAGATCAGGGCCAGGAGGCCCATGCCGCCGACCAAGAGCCATACCGGGTGCAATCCGGGTTTTTCGGCTCTTGGTTTTGGCAGGAGCAGGCGGAGTTGTGGCAAGGCGGCCAGGGTCAAGACCGACAGCAGGATGTATCCTACCCACCGGTGCAGGCCGCCTATCGCTCCCAACCCAAAGACGAGGCTTCCCAGCAGCCCCAACCCCAAGATTGCGCCCAGGATGCGTTGGGTCGGGCCGTTTTCCTCCAATCCCAGTCGGCGTTGGATGCGACATCCCCAGGCGGTTGCCGTGAGTGTGGTGACGGCCAGCAAAGCAAGGTCGGCCAGGGAGCTCAAGAGGGAGACGATGGTGTCGGTGACGTTGGGAGTCAGGTTCACGGCGGCAAAAGGCTCGGTGAAGGGTTTGTGGACTACGTAGTAGGGCGGTAGCACCGCCAGCAGCCAGAGGAACACGCCTCCGACGACCAGAGACCAGGGCAGCCGAACGCGGTTCATGGTCTTTCCTCCCGCACCCAGACGGAGGCTACGCTATCCCGATGGACCTGACGCCAGCCTTCCGTTTCGGCCAGCACCACATCCAGCAGGCCGTCCTTTTCGGTGATGACGTAGCCGATGTCGTAACGGTCCAGCACATCTTCCCAACCGGGGCGGGTCCAGTGGACGAGGACGTAGTCGTCCAGCACCGTGCCGTTGAGGGCATAGAGGTCGGTGCGTCCGTCTATGAACACCGGTTTTTCCGGGTAAAGGCTCCAGATGAGATAGCCCCCCCAGTTGTAGGTGTTGAACATCTGTCCCGGTAGCTCGTGATCGCGCAGGAATTCGGCGGCTTCCAGGGGCAGGCCCGCGCCCCACACCGCCGGATCCCGCAGGCGAACCAGATCTACGGCGGTTTTGGCCGCGGCGGCGGCGATGAGCAGCGCCAGGAGCACAAGATTGAGTCGGGCGGCGGCAGGGCGCACCCGGCGGGGCGGTCGTGGATGGGCCAGAGGGCGCAACCAGGCCAGGTGTGGCCTTTGGGCCAGGTCGTCCAGGGCGGCGACGGCGTGGCGGCTCAACACCGGGGGAACGACCAGGGCAAAGAGGGCGATGTTGCGCACGGCCAGGAGGCTCATGTAGGCAAAGAGGCCCACCAACGCCAGGTCGGTCCAATCGGCCCGGCGGCGGGAAAGGCCCAGGGCGGCCAGGGTCAGCAGCAGCAGCCAGATGAAGGGGTGGAGTTGCAGGTTGTGAAAGTCGGGAGAGGCCCATTCTTGGATGAAGTCCTGCAATGCGCCGATGCTTACCGTCTGGTAGGCATAGGGGATCATCTTGGCGGTGTTGGGGTTGAGCAGCACGGCAGGGATGCTGAGCAGCAGTGCGATGATGAGGGGGCGGAAACGGAACGGGGAATCGGGAGGTGAGGGAGCGGTGAAGCGGTTGAAGGTTTCGCCGATCAGGTAACAGCCCATCAACAGAAAGGCGATGACGTATCCGCCGTGGCAGTTGACCCACAGGGTGACCAAAGGGGGCAGAAGCCACAGCCAACGGGCATTCCCCGTGCTTTTGTAACGGTCCAGGATATGGGCGACGACGGCGGCCAGCAGCAAGGAGACGATCTGGGGACGGATGGACCAGATGATGGAGGAGGCTATCGCCGCCGGCAACACGGCAAAGGCGGCGAGGAAGGGCTTGCCGGTGCACCGGCGGTAGACCAGGGCAAAGGTCGCGGTGACGATGGCGGCCAGAAGGAGGGCCAGCCCGCCCAACCCTGCCACGCGGTAGACCGGCCAGAGCAGGACCTGTACCAGCCAACCGTGGTCAATCCACGGTTGACCGGCGACGGTGTGGGAAAAAGGGTCGGTGCGCAAAATCTCGCCCCGCTCCCACATGAGTTGCCCGCTTTTCAGATGCCACCAGGTATCGGTGTCTGCCGGTGGTCGGACGGCCATGGCAAAGATGGCCGCGAACAGCACGGCGATCAGCAGTTGGTGGGTGGTCGGCCCGGAAAACTTTCTCCACATGCTTTTGTGCCTTTCTACACGATCCGTTTCCTTCGGCGGCGCACGGCGGGGTAGAGCGACATCAACCCTAAGCAGGTGCCTCCTATGATCAGTCTTTCGACGGCTTCCAACTGTTCCAAAGTTAGTGAAATGGAAAGAATCCAGGGTAAGACCAGGAGCACAAGCCAGGCCGCGGCATGTGCTGCTTTCCCTATCGGGTCGCGCCGATAGCGGGCCAGGATTAGGAACATGAGGGGCAGGGTTGTGATAGATAGATCGTAACCCCGGATGCGAGGTGTTGTGACCACCGTGACGGCGACGGTCAGGGCCAGGGCATATCCCAGGTGAGGAAAGGTCGGTGGGGGGCCTAGCGTGAGTCCTTTCTTCCGTTGAAGGCCTGCGGTTCGTAACCATACCCAGGCCGTTGGAGGCCAGAGGACGATCATCAACACCCGGCGCAGTATCTTGGCGGTTTGGGGAGAAAGGAAAAGGCTCCCTGCAACCCGTTCATATTGGGCCGGAGGGTGGAGAAAGTCGGGTAGCCAGTTGCCGACAAAGGGCATAGGGAGCAGGATTAGCACCGAGAGGCACAATCCAAAAGCGATGATGAAGCGCCATCGTCTTTGCAGAAGGGCCAATCCCATCCACAGGGGGAGGAGCAGAAAAACCAACTGGGGCTTGATGATGGCCTGGGTCAGAGCGAGACCGGCCCAGAGGTCTTTTTTACGTTCCCACAGCCACCAGGTCAGCACCAGGAAAAAGAGGACCCAAATGGTGAACTGGCCCAATGCCCAAGAAAGGACGTTGTAACGAAAGAGGACGATGGTCAGGGCCAATCCTGCCACCTGCCAAGGCCGCAAACGACGGCGGGAAAGGGAGGCAAACAACACGGCCAATCCACCGAACATCAGCAACCCGGTCACCAGCCAGGCGGTGATGGCTGCCGGGAAGGGCAACCACAGATGAGGGATGGTAAAGGCGATGAAGAGGGGGTAGAGGAAGTGATGTTGGCTTTCCCCTTCTTCTAAACGGGCCGGACGACCGTAGATGCCCATTTGGCTGCGGCGGGATACCTCTTCGCTGTAAGGACTGATGCCTTCGCGGAACATAGCCTGGACCCCTACCCAGCGCGGGTAGAGGTCGTAGCGGTTGCCTTGCCAGCGGACAAAGCTGCTGTAGATCACCCAGCCGATGGCGATAAGGGCCGACAGCAAAAGCAAGCCGATTACCAGAGATTGCCGTTCTACCGTGTTGCGTTCTTTCATGGCGAACGTTGCCTCTTGAACAGGTAAATTGTATCGTCTCCGATTGTCGCTACCGGGCCAACGAGTTGAAACCGGTCCCCGTACCGTTCATAGAAGACATCCAGCGTGACCCATACCCCTGGTACGAAAAAGACCCGTTCTGCTCCCTCAACCGCGTCCCAATGAGCATTTGCAATATCGGGAGGAAGATAATATCGCACCGGTGCACTGATACAACATGCTTCAATAAAGATGGCGTCGCCCGGCTCCACCGCCGCGGCCAGATAGCGGGCGATCTCTCGGACTTTGTGACCTTCGTCTTGGTAATTGGGCCGTTGATCGTAAGGGACAAATTGGGTGAGATACTGAGGAGTGCCCAGCGCAAAGATCAAAAGGGCGATCAGAGCAGGCCCAAGACCGGGCAAGGGCGATCTCCAACGTAATCCCACGCGGTGCAGGCGGCGGACGACTTCGGACAAGAGGACATAGATGCCTCCTGCAGCCAGGACGTAAATGACCGTGACCGTGAACAACAGTGCCCGTGGGGTAGGGATGTTCATTCCTGTTGCGGCTTGTATTGCCACCAGCGCCGGAGGGACGCCCAGGATGCAGGCGATCAGGCCGAATGCTGCCGGTCGCGTGCGTATCAGCCGCACGGCTGCTGCCCCCAAGATGAGCAACACAACGCCGATACCGACGTACACCGGCAATGGACCGGTAGTGACCGCAAAGATGTTTTGTCCTAGAAATGCGAAGAAAACGTCCAGACGCCGCAATCCCACATCGGATGGGTACAGGGAATAGCCGCGTAACCATCGCCAAAAGAAGGGATTGAGGTAGAGCAGTCCCGTCCAGGCGGCCAGGGCCAGCAGCAAACGACCCAGGGGAGCAGGATCGGGGCCGCGGGAAAAGAGGCGACGATTCAGCCATAGGGAAAGGGCAAAGACCGCCAGCGCAGCGCAAAAGTAAGCGGTGGTGGGGATGGTGTAAAGGGCCGGCACCAGGGCCGCTTCCACGGCGATCAAGCTGCCTTTCCCTTCCAGGAACATGACCAACCACGCCAGAGCCAACGTTGTCAGAAAGACGACCAGGGTATAGCCACGGGCGTTGTAACTATATTGCATCAACCAGGGCGAAAGGCCGGTCAAAGCCATAGCCCATAGGCCCACATGCCGGTTGAACAGGCGACGGCCCAGGAGATAAACGGCTCCCAGGCCCAGGATGGAGGCCAGAAAGGCGGGTAGACGGATGGCTGCTTCGCCATCCCCCAAGATCAAGGTTGAAAAATGGACAAGCACGGTGTGCAGGAAGTGGTTGTTGGGGCGGTCGTAAGCGGTGATCGCCGTCCACAAGTCTTGGGCGTAGTAGAGGAAGGTCACCGCCTCGTCGTAGAGCATCACGTTCCTCAAATTGGCAGCTCTGGGTGCGATGGAAGCCAAGAGGACAAAGGCCACGGCCCCCCAATGGACCCGATCACCGGCGGAGGATGTTTTCAATCGGGCGGCCAAAGCCCGGCCTCGGCTGCGGAAGTCAAGTCGCCGGGCCGTCCAAAGGTGCCATCGGTCCCGTACCGCTTCCGGCGAAAGGACGCTGCCGAGGATGGTTCCCACCAGGCACACCCCCCAGCCGATTAGCAAAGGAGCAATGGAGAGCAGAGCCGGATGTACCTGGCAGGTGAGCACGAGCAGGGGAACGGGGGCAAAGAGCAACGGGCCGAGGAGGTGTAACCTCCGGGCCAAATGGGCTATCCGGCTTACTGCCGACCGCATTGCTTTCGGCCAAAACAGGCCCAGGCCCAGCCCCAGGTTGATCAGGGTATAGACCACCACCAACAGGTTGTGGGCGGGGTAGAAGCGGGCCGCGGCAATGCCGACGGGTGGGCCGTTGCTTTTCAGCAGAGCGATCAACGCGCCCAGGCCCAGAATCGCTCCTCCGCTGCTGCATAGCCGGTATACCCGCTTCATTTTACCGTTCTCTGTTGCTTTCTAGGGTGATGCTGCCAAAGGCAGCGGCCAGATGTGGTTCTGTCGCCCCTTCGCCGACGATCAGGGCGACGGGCCGCATCCAGTCCATCGTCTCCAGGGCCGTGCCCGGCGCGGCCCCCCGGACGCCGATGATGGCCTGCCCCCAGCGGAAGCGGCCCCGC
>CAZQKE010000002.1:0-14951 GCA_964593865.1 uncultured Anaerolineaceae bacterium
GCCCCGCACCAGGCGGGCGCGTTCCGGCCCGGCGGGGACGCCTAACGCTTCGGCCCGCTCCACCAAAAAGGGCCGCCGTGCCTTTTCCTGAAAGATAAAGCCAAAGTTGCCCGGCCCCCGATGGGTGACGGGAAAGGCGACAACCTGGAACGAGTCGTCGCCCAGGACGACGCCCGGCTTGAGGTCGCGCAGCAACAGGCGCAAGGGGGGACGGTGGCGGCCAAAGGCGACGCGCATCAACGCCTCTACCCGGTCCAACGCCCATTTGCCGCCAAAGATCTCCATCCGGTCGATCATCTCCCAGCGGGAAAAGGTGGAGGCCAGCCCGGCCAGGCCCAGGATGTGGTCCAGGTGGCCGTGGGTCAGCAGGACGCGGTTCAGACGGCGGAAACCCAACCCACTGCGCAGTAGCTGGCGTTGGGTCCCTTCGCCGCAATCCACCAGGAAGCGGTATTCTCTGTGCATGACGACCGCCGCCGGCAGTCCCCGTTGGATCGAGGGCGCAGAAGCCGAAGTACCCAGGAAGACGATCTCAAACATGGGTGAATTGTAGCACAAAAGGGCCGGTTGTCCAACTTTATCCGGATAGGTTGGGAAGGCGAGAGTGTTCTCTGTTTTTTTTCTCCGTTGCCGTCGGTTTGCCCATTTGACGCCTTGCCCGTTCTGTGCTACAATTGGAGGGTGTGTGCTGCTGACAAGCCACCTTTCCGCCAAGGCCGCAGCAGGTGCGAGGCAGCCGTAAATATCACATAGGAGGAAGGTAGAAATGAGTGAAGGCAAGCTCTCCCGCGAAGAAATGTTCCTCAAGATCCGAGACATCATCGTAGACCAGTTGGGCGTGGACGAGGATCAGGTGACGGAGGATGCCCGCTTCCGCGAGGACTTGGAGGCAGACTCGCTGGACCTGGTCGAGCTGATCATGGCGTTCGAAGATGAGTTTGGCGGCGAAATCTCGGACGAAGAAGCACAGCAGATCAAAACCGTAGGGCAAGCCCTGGACTACCTGGAACAGCGGCAGGCCGAGCTTTAGCCGGTGATGTTTGGCAGACCGCCCTTGTTTGAGGCCAAAGACGCCGGTGATTGATCGCTCATCAATCTCCGGCGTCTTTGTGTATGTGCCAAATGGGCAACGCTCCCTCTGTACCCCAGGTCAGCGCCGTCATCCTGGCCGGAGGGCAGAGTCGGCGGCTGGGCCGCGACAAAGCCCTCTTGGAAGTTGAGGGGCATCCCCTGCTAACGCGCACCGTCCATACCCTTACGGCCCTGAGCGACGATCTGATCGTCGTCACCAACCACGCGGCCCGCTACCGAGCACTGACCCTCCCGGTCCGTTTCGTGGCCGATGTGAGACCGGGGACCGGTTCCCTAATGGGGATCTATTCCGGCTTGCAGGCTGCGCGTTACCCCTATGCCCTGGCCGTGGCCTGCGATATGCCCTTTCTCAACCAAGCGTTGCTGCGTTATTTGCTTTCCCTGGCCGGGGACTATGACGTGGTTATCCCCCGGTACGGCGGTCTGCCGGAACCCCTCCACGCCGTCTACAGCCGGGCATGTTTGCCTGCCATGTGGCGCGTACTGGAAAAGGGCAAGCGGCAGATCGTTGCTTTTTTTGATCGGGTAAAGGTCCGTTGGGTGGAGGAGGCCGAGATCGCCCCCTTTGATCCCCAGGGGCTTTCTTTCCTCAACATCAACACCCCGCAGGACTGGGAGCAGGTGCAGCAAATGCTCAAGCCATCCGCCGCCCGGTAAGACGATGTTCACACCCCATCGGCGCAGGCCGGGGACAACGGAGCACTTGTGCGGCAAAATATCGGCAGGCCCGCACCGAGCAAGGAAGGATTGTTTTGGAAGGATTCCATGAGCGATGATGTAATCTTGCTGGCTCACGGTTCCGGCGGTAAGCTGAGTCACGACCTGATAGTTCGTCTTTTCGCCCACTACTTTGGCAACTCCACCATGGACGATTCTGCAGTCCTGGACTTGGGACCTGGGGGAAAAAACCACCCATCCTCGGCTCCCCGCCTTGCCTTCTCCACGGATTCCTATGTCATTCACCCCCTGTTTTTCCCAGGGGGAAACATCGGCAAGCTGGCCGTATGCGGGACGGTCAACGACGTGAGCATGAGCGGCGCGATGCCTTTGTGGTTGAGTGCAGGGTTTATCATTGAGGAAGGGCTGCCTTTGGCCGATCTAGAGCGGATCGTTGCCTCCATGGCCGAGACTGCGGAACAAGCAGGCGTGCGGATCGTGACCGGCGATACCAAAGTAGTGGACCGGGGCAGCGCGGATAAGCTCTTTATCAATACGGCAGGGGTCGGCTTGATCCCACCCGGTATCACCATTGCCGGCAATCGCGCCCGCCCCGGCGACGTTGTGCTCCTGAGCGGGACCATCGGCGATCACGGGATGACGATCCTGACTCGGCGAGAGGGATTGCAGTTTGACGGCTCCTTGGTCAGCGATTGCGCCCCACTCAACGGCCTGGTGGCCGACCTGCTGGCCGCCTTGCCCGCAGAAGCGATCCGCTGTCTGCGCGATCCCACCCGCGGCGGCCTGGCAACGGCCCTCAACGAGCTGGCCGACAGCTCCGGCGTCGGCATCGAAATTGAAGAGGCGGCGATTCCGGTGCGGGAGGCGGTGCGCGGCGCGTGCGAGCTGCTGGGGCTGGACCCTCTCTATGTGGCGAACGAGGGCAAACTGATAGCCATTGTCGCGCCTACGGTTGCAGAGAAGGCATTGACCGTCCTCCGCGCCCACAAGTACGGACGGGAAGCGGCGATCATTGGCCGCGTGACGGCAGAGCATCCCGGACGCCTTGTCCTCAAAACGGCCCTGGGCGCCCGCCGCTTGGTGGACATGTTGGTCGGTGAGCAATTGCCGCGCATCTGCTGATTCCCACACCGGTTCAGGGCATCTATCCCTCGCCCTCTTGTGGCCGCGATAGATCCTCCAACCGGGCATCGTTGAGCACCGGCATTCGCCCGCCCGGCCGCGGCAATAGACCACATTCCCTTGACCTCCCCCTAACGCCCTCAGTACCCGCTCCGGAAGCACGACGGCGTTGTCACCGCAAATACGGACGCCATCCCCCGCGGGCCATCGTAGTGCCGCCGCGGATCACAGATCCCACCCTGCGTCATCCGGCGCAGGATGTGCTTGAGCCTTTTTTGAGGTATTCGGGAACGTATTCGGAACGCAATAAGCAGATAAGCAGCACTGCCCGATTTTGGATTTGGCGCAGCAGGGCAATGATGGTATAATAGCCCTGCCGCGGAGAGGTAGCATAGTCCGGTCTAATGCGCACGATTGGAAATCGTGTGAGGGTAACACCTCCGTGGGTTCAAATCCCACCCTCTCCGCCAATGGAAACGCCGCAGGGGGTACATCCCTGCGGCGTTTTGCTACGGGCGTGATGCCCAACTTCACTTGGCAGCGCGGATGAGGCGCCCGGCAAGGATCCCGGCAAGCACGGCCAGATCCTCGGTGGGCAGGTAGTGGCCGATGGCTGCGTCAAAGAGGATGTTGACCTCCGCCGGGAATTCCTCATCGGCCAGATGGAGGACGACGGCCAACCAAACGCGGGGCAGCAGGCGGAAAAGAAAAGAGTAGTCGCCAAAGGTCAAAGGCTCACCGCCCAGGGCGCGGGCAGCTGCCTCAAACGCGGCTCCATCTTGCCCAAAAGCGCGGGCCAACCGCAAAGAGGCCCGTCCTCGGAAAGCGGCTTCATACCCCAAACCGCCGGGCAGGTTGCGGAAGGCGATCCAGCGGTCGGCCAGGGGGGTTCCATCGGCCCGAAGGAGGTAGTGAAGCAAGAGGATGCGGGTAGCGATGTCGGCCTCTTGGCCGTCGGCAGCGCGCTTTGCTTGGCCGTCGGGCCAGGTGACGTTGTAGATCCGACCGAAAAAAGGGATCTGAAAATATCCGCCTGCTTGAGGGTTTTGTTCATCGTTGGGGTGATAGGTCACGGCAGCACGGGCGGCAGCGTGCAGAGGGTGCAGGTTGCCCAGCTCCTGCAACGCTTTTTCCAGTGCCGGACCGTATGTTTCCTCCGGTGTGCGTGGTTTAGGTTGCATATTCCTCCTCACGACAAGGGGTGTGTCCGCATAGCAAATGCTTGGCCGCAGGCCCCGGCGGGATGACTTTTCGCGCAAGCCGAGGGGCTTGCTGCTGCCCGGCGCGGGCGGATACCCGGCAAGCCTGCCGGGCAGGGGCGGTCGCGCCGACGGTGCACCTACTCCGACGACTCTTCGCGCAGTCGTTCTGCAGCCCGGAACCCGGCGGCCAGGGCCTTGAGGTTCATCTCCTCCGTACCGGCAGGGGCACGGTCGGCCACGGCCCTCTCCAGGGCTTCACGGCTGACGATACCGGTGATGCCGCCGACCAGCCCCAAGGCGGTGATGCTGGCCGTAATGCGTCGCCCCGTCGCCTCTTCGGCCAGCTCCGTGATAGGCACGGTGATGGCCCTATGGCTGGGGACACGGTGCACGTTGGTAGCGTCTACGATGATGTAGCTATCGTCCTTGACCTGGGTGTAAAACTTGTCACAGGCCGCCTGGCTCATGCAGAGCAGCAGGTCGGCTTCCATGACCTTGGGGTAGTCAATTTCCCCTTGGGCAATGATCACTTCGGACCGGCTGGCTCCTCCCCGTGCTTCGGGACCGTAGCTTTGGGTTTGGACGGCGTTCAGGCCGTCACGGACGGCAGCTTCGGCCAAGATGACGCCGGCCAAAATCATGCCCTGGCCTCCTTCGCCGGCCAGCCGCGCTTCGAAGCGGTCTTGTAACATCCGCCGCGCTTCCTGTCGCTGTTCGTCCATATCAGAACCTCATGACGGCAAATCCCCTTTGCCCCCGCCGGGCTGTAATCCCGGCGAGGGTTCGTAAGGGCAGATGCGCTAGATCCAGCCGCGCCGCACCTTCCGTTTGCGGGGCAAGGGAGAGCCGTTGGCTTTGGCGATCACCCGGTCGTACAACTCGGTGAATTCGGGCTTGTCTACGTCAAGAAAGACTCCCCGCACGATCTTGTTTTGGGGTGGATTCTCCATTTTGGCCGCCGCCTGCAGGGTGATACTGTCCTCCTTGAGCTTCCGCATCATGGCAATCGGCGACCTCATGTTGTTGGCCCGGCCAAAGGTGGTATGACAGTAGCTCACCGCTTCAACGACGGCAAAGCCCTTCTTGCTCACCGCCCGCTCTATGAATTTGTCCAACTGGGTGACGTGGTAAACGGTGCTGCGGGCCACAAAGGAGGCTCCGGCGGCCATTGCCAGTTCGCAGATGGGGAAAGGCTGCTCAATATGGCCGTAAGGAGCCGTCGCCGAGATGGAGTCAAGGGGCGTGGTGGGCGATGACTGCCCGCCGGTCATGCCGTAGATGTTGTTGTTGACAACGATGGCGGTGATATTGATGTTACGCCGGGCGGCGTGGATAAAGTGATTGCCGCCGATGGCCAACGCATCACCGTCGCCCATGACGACGATGACTTCCATATCGGGCCGGGCCATCTTTAGGCCGGTAGCAAAGGCCAACGCCCGCCCGTGGGTAGTGTGCATGGTGTTGAAATCCATGTACACCGGCATCCGTCCGGTACAACCGATTCCGGAAATGATGGCCACATCGTCTTGGTTCAATTCCAACTTTTCCACGGAGCGCAGGATGCTGCCCATGACGATACCGATGCCGCAACCGGCGCACCAAACATGGGGAAATTTTTTGTGGTGACGTAGATATTCGTACGTTCCCTGGTTGTGTCGTTTCATGATTCGCTCCAAACGCGCGCGTCCCCGCACGGGACCGGGCGCGAGAAAGGTGGAATCTTGGGTGCGCGTTACTCTCTGCTTCGTCGTGACCGCCCGCGACGCAGGGAGGGTGGCTCTTGGGCACGGATCGCGTCCAGGATCTGGTCCGGGGTGACGATAACGCCATCGGCACGGCCCACGCGCAGAACTCGCTCCCGGCCCACAACCCGCTCAACTTCAAGGGCTATCTGCCCCAGGTTCATTTCGGCCACGACAACGCGCTGGACGTGTTCGGCTGCACGGGCTACCTCCTCTTCCGGGAAGGGCCACAAGGTTCGCAACCGCAGGAGGCCCACTTTGCGCCCATAGCGGGCGCGGGCCATTTTGATCGCCTGGCGTGCGGAGCGGGCGGTAGAGCCGTAGGCCACGACCAGCACGCGGGCGTCTTTGATCCCGTCCCTATCCGCCTTGGGAAAGAGGTCTCGGCGACGATCAATTTTGCGAAAGATCCGCTCAATCCACGGCTGCACCTCATCCAAACGGCTGGTCGGAAACCCTCTGGCATCATGGAGCAAGCCGGTGATGTGGTAGCGATAGCCTTCGCCGAAAGGGGCCAAAGGCGGCACATCGGAAGGTGGATTGCCGAACGGTTCGTACCATTCGGGCGGTACGGTAGGCATCTCGCGGTTGACGACCTGCACAGAGGCAGGGTCCGGCAGTTCCACCCGTTCGCGCATGTGACCTACCACTTCATCCATCAGCACGAAAACGGGGGTGCGGAGCTTTTCCGCCCAGTTGAACGCCTCCACCGTGAGGTCAAACGCTTCTCGCACCGTGGCCGGGGCAAAGGCGATGACGGGGTGATCCCCGTGGGTCCCCCAGCGGGCCTGCATCACATCACCCTGAGAGGGGCTGGTAGGCAGACCGGTGCTGGGGCCGGTGCGCATGACATTGACAATGACGCACGGAATCTCGGTCACGATGGCGTAGCCGATGTTCTCCTGCATCAGTGAAAAGCCGGGGCCGCTGGTGGCCGTCATGGCCTTGAGGCCGCCCACCGACGCGCCGATGACGGCGGCGATACTGGCGATTTCGTCTTCCATCTGGATAAACTTGCCGCCCAGTTTGGGCAGTTCGCGGGACATGATCTCGGCGATCTCGGTGGAGGGGGTAATGGGGTATCCGGCAAAGAAACGGCACCCGGCGGCCAACGCCCCTAAAGCGCAGGCGCGGTTGCCCTGGATCAGTTGCGGTTCGGAAGTCATAGGTTCTCTCCTGCAGGCAAAGCCCCTTGCCCGGCCAGTTCTTCCAACTCCTCCAGCTCGGCGATCTCGTCCGGCTCCAAGCGGCGGACGGTGATGGCCATATCCGGGCAGTGGGTGTCACACCAGTGGCAAGCGGTGCATCTTTCCGGGTGGGCGATGCGGGGCCGCCCTCGCTGACCGTTGTGCTCGAACACCTGTTGGGGACAGAATTCAATGCATAGACCGCAACCCTTGCACCATGTGCCAAAGATGCGAACCTGACCTCGGGGACGCGGACGGGGGGATTTTTTAGAAACCGGAACGGCGGATTCCTCCGCCGTTTCTTCTCCAACCATATCTACAACCTCCTAACAACCAATGGGTGCTCCGTTGCAGCCCTGGATCGCGCCTTATTGTACCACCGGTTGCAAGGGTGTCAAGATCGGAGGGCGGGGTGGTTGTCGCAGGTTTAGGTCCGTTGTTGCCAATGGGCCAGCACCGCCTGTCCCAGGCTCAGGCCGCCGTCGTTACAGGGGACCTGGTGGTGGAGGAGGACACGGAATCCGGCCTTTTCCAGGGCGGGCACGGCCAGAGAACACAACAAGCGGTTCTGAAAGACGCCGCCGCTGAGGGCCACGGTCCGGGGGCCGCCCCCGGCGACGATGCCCCGGCAGACGGCGACGAGGATCTCGCTCATAGTGTAGTGGAATCGCCGGGCGATCTCACCCTGCTCCACCCCGGCGGCCACATCATCCCGGATGGCGGTCAGCAGCGGCCCCAGGCGGACGATGCCCTCTTCCACGGAGAAGGGGTAAGGGGGAAGCTCCTCCCATCCCATCTCCTCGGTCCGGCGGGTGGCGATCATTTCCAACTCAATGGCGGCCTGGGCTTCGTAGCTTACCTGCTGACGGAGGCCGATGAGGGCGGCCACGGCGTCGAACAGCCGCCCAACGGCGGAGGTCCGGGGGGTGTTCAGGCCGCGCTCCACCTGTTGACGGACGATGCGGATCTGCTGTTCGTTCACGCCGGGCAGAGGGGGTATTTCGTCGCCCAGGGCATGGAGGTAGCCCACGGCCAGCCGCCAGGGGTTGCGCACGGCGGTATCGCCGCCGGGCAGGGGCAGGTATTCCAGGTGGGCCACCCGCTCAAACCCATCGTAATCCCCCACAAGCCACTCTCCACCCCAGATGTGCCCATCCAACCCCAGCCCGGTCCCATCCCAGGCGATGCCGATGACGGGGCCGTCGTCGGAGGTCCAGCCGTTGTCGGCCAAGCAGGCGGCAATGTGGGCGTGGTGATGTTGAATCGGGATGATGGTAAACCGGGAATTGCCCGCTTGCTCCTTTGCCCATTTGGTCGCAAAATAGTCGGGGTGGAGGTCATGAGCAACGATCTCCGGCTCAATGCGAAAGAGGTGTTTGAACCGCGCGACAGATTGCTCAAAATGCTCCAGGGTTTCCAAGTTTTCCATGTCGCCGATGTGCTGGCTGAGGAAGGCAAAGTCGTCGCGGGTCAGGCAAAAAGTGTTCTTGAGTTCCGCGCCCACGGCCAGGATCTGCCCGACGCGGAAAGGTAGGCGCACGGGGAAGGGTGCATAGCCGCGGGACCGACGGATGAACCGAACATTGAGGGCGGAAGGTTGATCTCCGGGCACCACGTACACCACGCTGTCATCACAGCGGCTGTAGATTTCGCGGTTGTGCAGGAGGAAAACATCGGCCAGGGAGGAGAGGCGACGGCGGGCTTCGTCATTGCTCCGGGCGATGGGTTCTTCGGAGAGGTTACCGCTGGTCATCACCAGGGGGCGGCCTACGTCGCGCAGGAGGATGTGGTGGAGGGGGGTATAGGGCAGCATGACGCCCAGGTAGAGGTTGCCGGGGGCCACGGCCGGGACGATGGGGCGGGGGGCGTCCGCCTGTTCGCGCCGGCGAAGGAGGACGATGGGGCTTTGCTGGCTGTCGAGTAGCTCTGCTTCCGCCGCAGAGACGTGACAGTAGCGGCGCACATCGTCCAGGGTGGCCATCATCACCGCCAAGGGCTTGGCCGGGCGGCCTTTGCGTCGACGCAGGGTCTGTACCGCCTCGGCGTTGGTGGCGTCGCAGGCCAGGTGAAAGCCCCCCAACCCTTTGATGGCCAAGATCTTGCCCGCCAGCAGCATCTCCGCCGCTTGTGCGATCACGTCCTCGCCGTTTTCATCCGCTCCTTCCAGCCAGACGTGGGGACCGCAAACGGGGCAGGCGTTGGGTTGGGCGTGGAAGCGGCGATCCAGGGGGTCGTCATACTCGCGTTGGCAGTCAGGGCACATGGGAAAGGGGGCCATCGTCGTCAAGGGACGGTCGTAAGGGATGTCGCGGATGATGGTGAAACGCGGCCCGCAGTTGGTGCAGTTGGTGAAGGGGTAACGATAGCGACGGTCGGTGGGGTCCAGCAGTTCGCGGAGGCAATCGGCGCAGGTGGCAATATCGGGCGAGATGAGCTGATAGCGGCCTTCTTCGGCGACGCTGTGGCGGATCTCAAAGGCGGTGTAGCCCTGGGGCGGCGCGTCGGTCGCTTCTACGGCGACGATGCGGGCCAGGGGTGGGGCTTCCGCCGTCAGGTCGTGGAGAAAGGCGTCCAGGGCCTCTGCCGCCCCTTCCACCTCAATCTCGACGCCGCCGGAGTGGTTGAGCACCCAGCCGGTCAATCGGTGGTCATGGGCCAGGCGGTAGACAAAGGGCCGAAAGCCTACCCCCTGGACCACGCCACGGACGCTGATTTTTTTGAGGAGTCTTTTTTTTGTAAGAACCATCGAGCCGACCTTGACAGAGTTTTCCCAATGGGCTATAATAGGGTTGAACAAAAACGGGCGTGCAGCGCACCGTTTCCCTCGAGCGAAAAAGCGGCGGTTGTCCCGTCGCGGGCCGGGTGGTTCAATGCCCTGTCAGGGCCATATCCCGGATAGCTCGAGGCGTTTTTTATATCGCATAATGCCAGACAATCACCTGCCCCTTCACCCGTTGCAGATACGCCGGATGTCCCTTGACCACGTCCGAGACGACTGCGCCCGCAATCATGTCTGCCAGCTGTAATCCATCCTCTTGATGCGCAGGGCGTCCCCGCGCCTTGCGAATACCCCGCCCGGCCCTCCTTTCGCTCAACGCCCGTGACACCGCTGTGCGGACCGCTTGTACGAGTTTCCGTTTGGCCGGTTCGGTGTCAACGATCAGAATGGCATCGCGGAACACCTCAGCGGGTATCCTGCGTGCCAGACCGTAGGTGAATTCGGCCAACAGATCGTATTGGTTGTACCGACGTAGCCGGGCAGGCAACCGGCGTTTGTCAACCACCAGGACCCATGAGTGAAATTCCGTGTGGTGCAGGGCGGCAAAATACGCAGATCGCTCGGCATGGGCGATGTGGGCGTAGTGGTATTCGTAGCTGCGGGCAATCTGACGACGGATGCGCAACATCTGCATCGCTTGCCGAAAATCCTGGTAGTTTGGAACCGTGGCGAATGCCAATACCAGGTGAGTTGTGGAACCTCGACCGAATTTGAACCCCGTGTCTCCTGCCCAGTCCAGGAAAATGTATCTGTTCGGCATGATCCCGGTCGTGCGGGGGCGCTGCTCAAGCCGCGTCGCCGTGTTGTCGGTTGTAGAGGGGACACCCGCCGCCGCACAGGATCTGATCCGGGCAATCGTAGCATTTTTCCATCATAAAGTCGTGGTGGCGCAGGTAGCGGGCCAGTTCATGATTCCAGATCGTCTCCCAGGGGTCGGTGAGGATATTGCCCAGGGCGACATAGTAGCTCTGGCAGGGGATCACGTCGCCGTTGGGTTCGACGCACATATTGTAACTGGCCGCCGTGCAGCCCTTGATGCCCAACTCCATGCCCACCGGGTCCAGCTCGCAGTACTGGGTCGGCGTGTACCAGATGAGGCGCAGGTGATGGGCCGTCGTCGCCGCTTTGACCCGCTCCAGGATCGGCTCCAGTTCGCCTTCGGGGATGCCGTTGCCCACGGCCACCGCCGCCCCGGAGTAGATGAGGCTGTTGCAGCCAAAGGTGGGCACGCCCAGGGAAGCGACAAAGGCAATGGTCTCTTCTATGTGGTCGACGTTCTCGGTGGTCATGGTCGTGTTGGTCATCACATACACATCGGCATCTACCGCAGCCTTGATGCCTTCTACCGTCTCCTGCCAAGCCCCCTCAACGCCCTGCATCCGGTCGTGGACCGCCGGATCGTAGCTCTCCAACGTGATTTGGATGTGGTCCAGACCGGCTTGCAGCAGTTCGTCCAGGTAAGCCCGGTCCCGCAAGCGACGACCGTTGGTTTGCAGACCGGTGATCAGTCCGACATCTTCGGCGTACTGGACCAATTCGACCAGGTCGGGCCGCAGGGTGGCTTCGCCGCCGGTAAAAGTGATATGGGGGATGCCCAACTCCCAGCAGCGGTCAATCACCCGTTTCCATTGCTCCGTGGACATGGTTGGAAAGTCGCGGGGACGGCCCACGTAGCAGTGGGGGCAATCGTTCTGGCAGCGGTAGGTCAGGGCCAGGTCCATGCGATAGGGAGCAGAGAGCTCAACGCTGTGGGGTTCAATGCGGCCGATGTCCATATAGGTTACGGGGCAGATCTCCTCCCCCGCCTGGGCAAAGGTCCAGATGGTCTCCCGCAGGTTCTCGAAATCGGCCAGGGCCGTTTCCCGGCTCACATTGTAGCGACGGGCGATCTGACGGGCTGCTTCCTGGGGTGTTTTTTCCTGCAAGATGAGGGCGGCCATCTCTGTAGCCGTCTGGTTGAGGTGCAACATCTTGGCCGCGTTGATGAGCAGCACCCCGCGACCGTCCTTTTCCACGCGCAAGTGCAGGCGGAATTGCCGGGGGGCATCGGGCGGTGTCTGGTAATGGTAAATGCCCGCTTCCAGGGGGCGGGGTGGTTCGAACCAATGCCTAATTCTATCCAAAATTGCCATGTTCACCCTCCCTAGCTGGGAAGCAATCGCTCTCTGATGAACGCAAGCACTTGATGGGCCAGTTCAACGGCGTGACGGGCCTCTTCCACAGGGTAGTAAATGGGCAGGTCTGCCGGATAGCGAGGCTCAACGGCATAATTGTTCAAATCGTCAACCTGGTCGCCCAGCATGTCAAATTCATGATCAACTTCGCGACAAAGGTTGAGCAGGTAGCGCAGGTCGTGGACTCGTGCAAATTCGATTCCGTGGTAAGCCAGAAACCCTTTGAGGTACTTTTCTGCCGCCTGCTGACAATGAAAGCATACGACATCGGTCAGCGGCTCCGGATCCTGCATCAATCTGTAGGCTGCCTTCAGGTCGTTGTCTCCCTTTTCCAACCAGCCTTGTACCGGCCAGGGAAGGGCCTGGTCACGAAGTTGTTCGTTCATAGAGAACCTTGCCATGATCGAGAATATACCGGACAAAGGAGCCTTTCATCCGGCGACACATTTCGACCTCTTGTGGCGTGTAGACAAGCACATCCAACGGGAATTTGCGGGCGGAGAACAATCGGAGAATCTCGCGGGCGCGTTTATCCCGCCGCAACGTCGAATCGCAAATGATCAGCAGGTCCAAATCGCTGTCGGCATCCGGCTCACCCCACGCCCACGAGCCAAAAAGGACGACTTTTTCCGGCCGCACTTGCTCAACGATTTTTCGCGCCACCTGTTGGATTAACCTTTCGTCAATCACTGCTATCTCCCCCCACCGGCGCAGGCGCAGGCACAACCGGCGCAGGCACAAGCGCAGGCGCAGCTATACCCCCCATGTCCGGAGCCGGACGTCTTGGGCAAGGGGTTGGTCGTTTGCGTCACCTGACCGGTGAACTTTTCAATGCTGCTGACAACGCTGTTGGCCGCGTTTTCAATGCCGCTGACAACGGTATTGGCAAAGGCCGCGCCGGGCAGGGTAGGCAAGGTGATCGTCTTTTGCCCGCCGGAGGGGGTAGGCCGGGGAGAAGCCGCAGCCGGGCCGACATGCGACGCCCAGGGCCGATAGCCCCACCACCAGTGGGGCAGCACCACGGGCCGGTCGTGGAACACCTGCTTGGTGTGCTTTTCCCAATCCTCGTCGAGCATGGTCCATTCCAGACCCTCGCCCCAACGTTCGCCCAGCACCTCCGGTGTGTCGGCGGCTTCAACCTGCT
This sequence comes from uncultured Anaerolineaceae bacterium, assembly GCA_964593865.1. GTDB lineage: Bacteria > Chloroflexota > Anaerolineae > JAAYZQ01 > JAAYZQ01 > CAZQKE01. Next base: position 13,121 of record CAZQKE010000002.1, read on the forward strand.
GCCAGGCGCGGGCGGCAATGTCTTTGTAATAAGCTTTGGTCTCCTTACGGCTAAAGCCGGTCAGCTTCTTGTTCACATCCCCGATCAGGTCAATGGCCAGATCTCGTAGCTTCTCTTCATCCAACGTGCCGTCGGGCTGCACCGCTTTGAGAAAACGCCGTTCATAGTACCGCAGTTTGGCATCTTGGGGCGAGGGATCGACCACCGTGACCCGCAACGGCTTTTCCGATTCGACCACAATCGCTCCCTTTTTGACCAGACCAAAGAGGATCATGGTCATCACTTTGTTGAGGGGGGCTTCCAGCAGGATGGCCGCTTCCACGGCGGTCAGGCCCCGCTTGACGCCCGTGCCCTCGACGGCCAGTTCCGGGGGCAGGTATTGCATCTTGCGCCGCTTTTGGGCGCGGTTGCCCAAAAAGGCCAAAAAGGCCCAGCCGCCGCCAAAGAGGAAAAACCACCAGCAGGGGCTGTTGCAACAGGCGGCAAAGTTGAAAGTGAAGGCCGGGGCTTTTTGTACAACCCCTTCGGCCAGGTATTTTTTGGGGAAGGAGACGCCAAAGGTGTACTGCTGGTCGCCCCGCGCGTCCTCCTTGACCCAGGTATAGACCACCCGGTCGTCCTGGAAAGTGGCGGAGGTAAAGGGCACGTCGTGATAGCGCGGCTCCTCGCTGGTAACACCCGGCGGCAGGTGGAAATTGACTTCCAGCCGGGTTGTGCCGTGGACATATTCGCTGCCGAACCAGGTGGGCGAAAACTCAAAGCTGGCGTATTCGGCATCCTTGCTATCCTGGTAGATCAGGTCACGCAGCGTCGCCTCCACGTGAACCGTGCCGCTGCGCCCCGGCGGAATGGCCGCGCCGCCCAATCCTATAGCCACGCCGTTGTCCACATAGGGCGAATCGCTGATGTCGGTCAGGGGTATCCCATCAATGGAAGCCCGCACCTGGTCCAGATCCCAGCTATCGTTGGGGAAGCCAATGTCCACATAATCAATGGGATGCGCGCCGGGATCGTTGACGAAGGTGATGTCATAGACGATGTTGATCGTGCCGTCGCCGTTGATGTAGACGTGGACTTGATTTTCCCGGACGTTGAAACGATAGTCCTGGGCCAGAGCCACAGGCGCGGCCAGGACCAGGGCCAGCAGCAACATTACCCAGATCGCCGTTGATTTTCTGTGCATGGCCGTCCTTTCCCTCCATCAGGCAGTGGTCCTGCCTGAGCCAGGTCTAATCATCCGCCGGTAAGCCGATCAAAGCACACAGATTGTCACATTCCAACCAAGCCAACTCGAAATCACCCCAAGGCACGACCTGCAAGCTCGTTTCAAAGCCGGGTCTTGGAGACGCTTCACCGTACCCGACTGCCAGTCCCCAGCGGAGCAAACGGAGCACATTGCGGCGTGGCGCACCGATTGGGCCGATACGGAGCAGATCCAGCAGATCGTGGTAAGGAACCGGTCGGCCTAGATAGTCCAACGATCCCTTGTGCAACGGTCATGACCGCACACTCCTTCCCGCTCTACCATTTCGGCTCTTCGACGATCTGGTAGGTCGCCCCGCAGTAGGGGCAGGTGACGACAACGGCCCCCTGGGCCAGGCTGATGGCGCTCTTGTCCAGCTGCGCCCCGCAGCTCCGGCACTTGAGCGCCTCCATCTCTACGTCGCCGCCGATGTCAATCTTTTGGTGGACGATGACCTCCTGCTTGGGTTTGGGTTCCCGCAGGCGCACGGCGACGATGATGCCCAGGCCCAGCAGGACCAGGATGCCGCCGACGATCAGGCGGCCCGCCGGGTTCAGCGTCTCCGCGCTAAAGGCCGAAAGCAGCCAC
>CAZQKE010000003.1:0-14327 GCA_964593865.1 uncultured Anaerolineaceae bacterium
TGGGAGAGCGCGACAATCGCACTGTCGAGGTCAGGGGTTCGAATCCCCTCAGCTCCACCAGCCGTCTTTTACCAACCAAAAGCAGGGGCCCGTAGCGCAGTTGGGAGCGCACCACAATGGCATTGTGGGGGTCGAGGGTTCGAGTCCCTCCGGGTCCACCAATGGAACCCCCTTCGCCGGGAGCGAAGGGGGTTTCGTTGTGTGGGGCTACGGCTGCCAAGTTGACGGACGGGCCGTTCTGGTGTAGAATGCGGAGCGAAAATTGGGAGGAGAAAAATCATGGCCGACAAATACATTCCCCAAGAGATCGAACCCAAATGGCAAAAACGATGGGAGGCCGACGGCCTCTACCGCTCCGTCATTGACGAATCCAAACCCAAGCATTACGCCCTGACCATGCTACCCTATCCCAGCGGCGACCTGCACATCGGCCATTGGTACGCCATGGCCCCTTCCGACGTGCGGGCGCGCTTTATGCGCATGAAGGGCTACAACGTCCTTTTCCCCATGGGCTTTGATGCCTTTGGCCTGCCCGCCGAAAACGCTGCCATCCAGCGGGGCGTCCACCCCCACACCTGGACCCTAAGCAACATTGAAAAGATGCGCAAACAGCTGCGCAGCATGGGCGCCATGTTTGATTGGGAACGGGAAGCCATTTCCTGCTTACCCGGTTACTACCGCTGGACCCAGTGGTTCTTTCTCAAATTTTACGAAGCAGGCATTGCCTACCGAGCTGCTGCGCCGGTGGATTTTTGCCCCCACTGCAACACCACGTTGGCCAGAGAACAGGTTTGGGGCGAAGACCGCCACTGCGAGCGCTGCGGCACACCGGTCGTCAAAAAGAACCTGGAACAGTGGTTCTTCCGCATCACCGATTACGCCGAAGAACTGCTGGATTTTTCCAAAATTGACTGGCCGGAACGGGTGGTCGCCATGCAGACCAACTGGATCGGTCGCAGCGAAGGGGCCGACGTCGTCTTCAAGTCGGAAGCGGGCGACGACATTGTGGTCTTTACCACGCGGCCCGATACCCTGTGGGGCGCAACCTTTATGGTCCTGGCCCCGGAGCACCCCTTGGTGGACAAACTGACCACGCCCGACCGCCGCGCCGAGGTGGAAGCCTATGTGGCCCAAGCCAGCCGCCGGAGCGAGATTGAGCGGCTGAGCACGGAGAAGGAAAAAACCGGCGTTTTCATCGGTGCCTATGCCATCAACCCCGTCAACGGCGAGCGCATCCCCATCTGGATCGCCGATTACGTGATGATGACCTACGGCACGGGGGCCATCATGGCCGTCCCGGCCCACGATGAGCGCGACTTTGCCTTTGCCAAAAAGTACGGCCTGCCCATCCCTGTCGTCATCAAACCGCCCGATTGGGATGGCGGTGAGCTGGAGGAAGCCTATACCGGCCCTGGCCCCATGATCAACTCCGGTCCCTTTGACGGCACACCGGCCGATGTGGCCATCCGGCGCGTGACCGAATGGCTGGAGGAACAGGGCATCGGTCGCTTCCGGGTCAACTATCGCCTCCACGACTGGCTCATCAGCCGTCAACGCTATTGGGGCGCGCCCATTCCCATCGTCTACTGCGATGAATGCGGCATTGTGCCGGTTCCCTACGAAGACCTGCCGGTGCTCCTGCCGGAGGATGCCGTCATCCCGCCCTCCGGGGAAAACGCCCTCAAGTTCCATGAAGGCTTCCTGCACACCACCTGCCCCAAATGCGGCGGCCCGGCCACCCGCGAAACCGACACCATGGATACCTTTATGTGCTCCTCCTGGTATCAGTACGCCTACCTCAGCCCTTATTACAAAGAGGGCGAACCGGCCCACGCCGATTCCATGCCCTTTGACCCCCAAGAGGCCGCCTACTGGCTGCCGGTGGATGTCTACACCGGGGGCATTGAGCACGCCACCATGCACCTGATCTACACCCGCTTTTTCACCAAAGTCCTGCGCGACCTGGGCATCGTGGACCTGGACGAACCGATGATCGTCCTGCGCAACCAGGGCATCATCCTGGCCGAAGACGGCGAAAAGATGTCCAAGAGCAAGGGGAACGTCATCGCCCCCGACGACCTGGTGGAACGCTACGGGGCCGATACGGTCCGCGCCTACCTGATGTTCGGCTGGCGGTGGGATCAGGGCGGCCCTTGGGACCCGCAAGGCATCGAAGGGGTGGTGCGTTTCCTGAACCGGGTGTGGGATTGCGTGCTGGAACCGGTCGAGCCGGGCGCAGAGCAGCCCGATGAGCAAACGGCCCGCAGCCTGCGGCGCAAGGTTCACCAGTCCATCCGCAAGGGCACGGAGGACATGGAATCGTTCAGTTTCAACACCTACATCGCCAACCTGATGGAGCTGAACAACGCCATGCTCAAGGTCAAAAAGGCCCTCTACGGCACGGATGCCTGGGAAGAAGCGGTGGAGACGCTGCTGCTGCTGCTGGCTCCCGCCTGCCCCCACATCGCCGAGGAACTTTGGACGCGGACGGGACGGCCCTATTCGGTCCATCTGCAGCGTTGGCCGGAATGGGATGAAGCCGTAGCCGCCGAGGAGACCACCACGCTGGTCGTCCAGGTCAACGGCAAGGTGCGAGACCGGGTGCAGGTCCCCGTGGATGTGGACGACGAGACGGCCCGCACCCTGGCCCTGGCCACCGAGGGCGCGAAACGCCACACGAAGGGCAAAGAGATCGTCAAGGTGATCGTTGTGCCGGGGCGGTTGGTCAACATCGTTGTAAAATAGGTTTTGGTCACTGGTAGATCGGATGAAGCCGGAAACCGAGGCCGTGCGCCGTGGGGGGAACGGGTCTCCCTGGGCGCATCTGGCGGCAGACCTGATACTCACGGTGCTGGCCTGGTTTCTGGCGGCCGTTGTGCGGCCTTATTTGCCCTTTGGCAAGCCCCTGGAGGCCGATTATAGCCACTCCCTCCTGCTCTATTTTCCCCTGCTGCTGGTCTGGGTGCTGGTCTTTTTGCTCTTGTCCGTCTACACCCGGCGGCCCTGGCGGGCCGTTGATGAGGCCCTGTCCCTCATCGCCGCCGTGACCGTTGCCGCTTTGACCCTGGCCGGGGTGCTTTATTTCACAGACCGGGGCGTTTCCCGGCTGCAACTCCTCACCTTTTACGCCCTGGACCTGGTTTTTCTGGTAGGCTACCGGCTGGCGTTGCGCCTCCTGGGCCGGGCGGTCCGCCGGGCAAAAATGCCCGCCCGCCGGGTGTTGATCGTGGGGGCCGGTGAAGCTGGCCGCGAGATGCTGGAGACGATCCTCCGCCGCCCCCAAGCCGGATTGGAGCCGGTGGGCTTTCTCGATGATGAACTCCCACCGGGGACGACGGTCGGCGGTTACCCGGTGCTGGGGGGTACCGACGACATTGCTCCCCAGGTCCAGGCCCAGAGGGTTGATGAGGTCGTCATCGCCTTGCCCGCCGAGGAATCCGACCGCATCTTCGGTCTGATCACCCACCTGCGGGAGCTGCCGGTCCGCATCCGCCTGCTGCCGGATTACGTTAAACTCACCTTGTTCCGCACCTCTGTCGAAGACTTTGCCGACGTGCCGCTGATCACCCTGCGGCAACCGGCCCTTTCTCCTTTTGAGCGGCAGGTAAAGCGGGCCTTTGACCTGGTGGTGGGCGGCTTGGCCCTGCTTCTTTCCCTGCCGCTGATGGTCCTCATCGCCATTGCCATTCGCCTGGACACACGGGGGCCGGTCATCTACAAGCAGCGGCGGATCGGCGAGGGAGGAAAGCCCTTCTGGATGTACAAATTTCGCTCTATGGTCGTCGGCGCCGATGAGCAGTTGGACCGGGTCATCCACTATACGGAGGATGGGAAGCTGCTGTTCAAACGGCGCGACGATCCCCGCGTGACGCGGGTGGGGCGGGTGCTGCGCCGTTTCAGCCTGGATGAGTTGCCCCAGCTATGGAACGTCCTCAAAGGCGATATGAGCCTGGTCGGCCCCCGCCCGGAGCTACCCTGGATTGTGGAGCAGTATGAGCCGTGGCAGCATCAACGGTTCGCCGTCCCCCAGGGCATCACCGGCTGGTGGCAGGTCAACGGGCGCAGCGATAAGCCGATGCACCTTCATACCGAAGAAGACCTATATTACATCCGGAATTACTCTTTTTGGCTTGATGTGCGGATTCTGTGGGCAACGGTAGGGGCGGTGCTCAAAGGGCGGGGGGCTTTTTGAGGATATGACCGGAGACCACAGGAGGTGATTTTATGGAGTTTCTGGGTTTATCGCCCGGCGAGTGGCTGGAGATCGGGCGCGCCGTCCTCCTTCTCGTTGTGGCAGCGGTGGTGGGCCGGATGGCGTTGTGGCTCCTGGACCGGGTGTTCGTCCGCATCATCCGGCACACCCCCACCTCCTTTGACGATTCTATCCTGGATGCCATCCGCGTTCCCCTCTTTTGGTTCATCATGTTTATCGCGTTACAGGTCGCCCTGAACCGGCTTAGCTTCCTGCCGCCCGACTGGCGGGAACGACGGGCAGACATTCTGTTCGTCCTACACCTGCTGATCGTCTACATGTTGGCCCATAAGCTGATCGGCAACCTGATGCGATGGTATCAGCTGGAAATGGCCCGCCGCACCGCATCCCCCGTTGATGAGCAGATCATCCCCTTCGTCCGGCGCGTCACGTTGGTTGGGTTGGCCGTTGTTGCCCTGATCGTGCTGTTGAGCCATTTTGGGGTGAACGTCAGCGCCCTGGTGACAACCCTGGGCATCACCTCGCTGGCCATCGCCCTGGCCGCCCAAAACACCTTATCCGACACCATCAGCGGCTTTGCCATCATTGCCGACCGGCCCTTTGCCATCGGTGATCGGATAGAGATCCTGGAGCTGGACACATGGGGGGATGTGTTGGACATCGGCCTGCGCAGCACCCGCATCCTGACCCGTGACAACCGAACCGTCGTCGTGCCCAACTCGGTTATCAGCAAGAATCTGGTGGTCAATCACTCCCAACCCAACACCGTCTATCGGGTGCAAACGCATGTGGGGGTGGCCTATGGAACCGATGTGGATCATGCCCGCCGGGTCATGGTCGAGGCCATCCGCGCCCAAGATTGGGTGATGCAGGATAAAAAGATAGAGGCCCTTTTCATTGAGTTCGGTGAATCGGCCCTCATCTTTCGCGTGCGCTGCTGGATTGAGCATTATGTGGAAACACGGCGCATCTTGGACAAGATGAATTCCTGTCTTTACCGGGCGTTGAACGAGGCAGGGATTGAGATCGCTTTCCCCACGCGGGTTCTGTACCATCGCCTGGCTCCGGAAGACGGCAACGGGTTGGTCGCCGTACTCCGGGAACAGGACCGGTGAAGCGGACCCTCATTCATTGGGCCAGGATCGCCCGAACCAGGGCCAGTGCTTCCTCGCGATTGCTCACTTCACCGCCCACCTGGGCTTCCCGCACCGCCTCCAGCAGCTCGCCGATGGTAGGACCGGGCTGCAAACCGAACCGGCGCATCAGGTCATGGCCGTTGAGCAAGGGGGGTGGGGAGATCTTCCGGGTGGGGTGTTCATAGTAGTCGGTCAGCATCCGCTCCACCAGGGCCAAAAGACGCTCCCGGCGATCACCGGGATCGTGAGGGGGGAACGTCGCCCGGTGGTCGGCCAGGGCGTGGAGCAGTACATCCACCCCTGCCTCACCGCTGTCGCGAAAGAAGCGATAGATCGCCCGCGCGGAGACGACCTCCTGGTTTGCCAAGAGCAGAGGTCGCATGTGATGGCGGACGATGGTTTCCCCCAATCGTACTTCGGTCCGGCTCAAGCACAGCCGACGCAACGCCCGGCCCGTCAGCCGGACGCCGATCCGTTCGTGGCCGATGAACCGTATCCGCCCGTTTTCCACCGTCCGCGCCGCCGCCTTGCCGCTATCGTGCAGCAAAGCCGCCAGTTTGAGGATCGCCGAGCGGGGGCGGCCGTTGCCCATCTCCCGGTTCAGGTGTTCTTCCAATCTCCCGGCGAACCGGGGGAGGGGGAACCGTTCGGCAAGGTCCTCCAGGGCGCGGACGGTCTCCAGGGTATGGGCCAGGACCGGCAAGAAATGCGGCGGGGGTTGTTCCAGGTTGCGCAAAGGTTCCAATTCGGGCAAGACGACGGTTAGCAGGCCCAGCTCATCCAAACGATGCAGCCAAGGGGCAGCATGGGGCAATGCCAACAGCCGGATGAACTCGTCACGGACCCGTTCCCCGGCGACACGGGCCAGGGCCGCCCCATCACGCCGGATCAGAGTCTCTGCTTCGGCGGTCAGGGTAAATCCCAGCTCCGCTGCCTGCCGAACGGCCCGCAAGGCACGCAAAGGATCGTCACGGATGCATGTTTCCGATACCGGACGGAGCAGGCGATCCCTCAGGTCGGCCATCCCCCCGTACAGATCTATCACCTGATCGGGAGAGCGGACATCGGCGGCCAGGGCGTTGATGGTAAAGTCGCGGGCGGCTAGGTCGTCGGCCAGGGTTGCACCCCGCAGGCGCGCTACGTCCACGACCAGTTCTCTGCCGTCCTCCCCGGTCAGGATGGCCCGTCCGGTGTTGCGCTGCACGTCCAAAGGGTAGTAAGCCCCACCAAAGCGGTTTGCCAGACGACGGGCCAAATCCAACCCGTCGCCCTCTACGGCCAGATCCAGGTCGTGGGTAGACCGCCCCAGCAGCCGATCCCGCACCCAACCGCCGACCAGGTAGATGGGAGTGGACCGTTGGGCCAACCACTCTATCACCCGTTTCGTCGTTGCCGTTTGCATCATCCGTTCCCGCAAAAATACCCTCCCGCAGGTGGCGGACCCGCGGGAGGGTATGCGCTGCACTACACCGGGGCTATGCCTGCGCCGGGGCCGCTTCACCGCCCATCCATTTTTCGGGCAGGAAGAGAGAGAGCACGTTGCGCAGGCCGATGGTATTGATCAGGTTGATCAGGAAGGCCAAAAAGCCCAGAGAGGCCAGCAACCCGCCGATGATGGCCACCAGCGAGTAGGGCTGGTACTGACCACCTTCGTAGATGGTGCGGCGCAGCATTCCCCGCGCACCGGCCATCCCCATTGCGTAGGCCATGATCACCGAACCGCCGATCCACAGCCAAAAGTGGGCGTCCACCAAGGCCTTGCTCTTGAATTCCAGCTTGGTCAGCATCGGCACGAGGGCGTAGATGACGGAGAAGAGCATGGTTCCCACGCCGGTAAGTAGGAAGGTATGGGCGTGCAGGGCGACAACCCACTGGGTGTTGTGGAACACTACGTTCAGCCCGACGTTGGCCTGGATCAGTCCTGCGACGCCTCCCATCATAAAGCCGAACATGGAGCCGAGGGCGAATTTGAGGGCCGGCGTCATCTTGACGGGGCGGGCCAGCCAGACGGTCATCAGGGAAGCAAAGATGGTCAGGCCCATGGTAAAGAACTCGCCCCAGGTGATGAACTGCCCGGAGAGCAAGCGCATGATCATCGGCTGGGAGGTATCGCCCAGCAGGTGGTGGCTCCAAACGGCCATTGACACCAACAGGTCCACCATGATCACCGTTTTGACGACATTGGCCCCGAAGAGTTTACGCCCCGTCAGCAGGGGGATGAGCAGGTACCAGACACCGGCGGTGTAGATCAGGGCGTTGCCGTCGGCCACCATGTCCAACCCCCACCAGTACACATTTTTGAAGAGGAGCGGGTCTATCCAATCGGGGTTGAGGGGCGAGTTGAAAACATAGGCCAGGCCGTAGACCAGGATCACCACCCCGGCCACGGCCAGCACCAGGGCGTTGATGACCGTGTCAATGGAGCCGCGCCCCACGGCGACGATAAAGACCGGCAAGCCGTTGTAATCCAGGTTGGGCGCGCTCTTGTCCTCTTTGCCGAGCATTTTCATCAGCCGTGGGATGCCAAAGGCAGACCGCAAGAACTGGAAGAAGCTATACTTGCGTGTGCCGTTGGCACTGAGGACGGTACTGAACAGGTTGAAGGCGAAGAGGAGGATGTTGACCATGATGATCGCCGCGCCGATCATGAAGGCAATGCTCCCCCACACCGGTACACGATCATAGGTCACGGGTAGGGGCCAATAGAGGGTGTAGAGGGAGTTGAACAGGCCGAAGAAGCCGGCAGCCCAACAGGTCATCACACCGATAATCTGCAACCAAAAGTTGACCGGCACTAATTTTTTGTGCTTGAGGGGTTTTTCAAGGAGCAAAGGAACCAGGAAGTAAAAGGCGCCGAAAACGGCCATGTAGACAAAGCCGTAAATGCCGACAATGGGGTGAGCCGTCAGCATGGAGTAGTACAGCTCTTCCGTGGTCGGTTCACCAACGCCGGGACGAAGGGTGTTCAGCGCAGCCTCCATGCCATGCAAGGCATCCTTGTCATAGAGCTGGGTGCGCATCAGCATCCCTTCAAAACCGGATAGGGTCAGGAAGAGCAAGGCGACCACGGCAAAGCGCAGAGTCCATTTTTCGGTCCAGCCAATTTCTTTCATCTCGCTTCTCCTCACTGGGTTACACGGATGGCATCCGGAACGTACATCTCGGAATGGCGCGGTCCCGAATACTCGGTAGAGCGCACGTCGTACATGCCAGGCTCGTCAAATTTCCAGATGATGCGGTTTTCGCGACCCGGCAAGACCTGTTGCTGAAAGACCATGCTGCCATCCTTGCGGAACACACCGAAACCATAGGTCACGTCATCGGAAGTCGCAACGAACTCCACGTACTCACCGACCTTGACCTCAATGCCGCCCTCCGGCAGCCTGATCTCATAGTCGCCGTACTCAATGTAGAAAGTTTGGTCCGGCGTCGGCTTGGACCACAACAACCACTTTTGCCAGGGGACCAACGGCGAAAGGGTGATGATGTTGAAGACCAAAAAGATGGCGATGAGCACGAACAGCCAGTTGCGTTCTCTGGGGTCCATCGTCAGTCTCCTTTCTCGGTCACCTTCCAGCCGAATACGAGCATGAATAGGGCGATGGCGACGATGACCGCCGTGTACGCCCACCAGACAATATCGGTGATGTGCATTTCTCTCCCTCCTTTGGTTGTCGCTTCATCGCATAGAGTCACGTTATTCCTGTTTGTCCGATACTCTACCCTCCTTTCTATTACGTCGGATCGGCTCTTGGCGCAGACCGTCAAGCATGTGCCGGATGGTCATAAGCGGATGCCTGTAGATCATGTGCGGCCCGGCACGGCGCATTACGTGACGAATCCGCTCCCGCATCACGGGCTTGTAACAATGTACAGGGCATTTGGCGCACGTTGTCTTGCCTTCCTGAAAGGGGCAGGCTTGCAGACGTTGCAAAGCATAAGCACGTAGCTCCCGGCACTCAGGGCACAGCTCCCCACGTCTGCCGTGCTGTCGGCGGCAGTAGAGAGCAATCATGGCAGACACCGTGCGCCGTTCTCGCCGCATCCGGTGATTCATCCGGCCCTTGCCGTTTGCCGATCTATTGTACCACAATCGGTCAAAGGACGAAACATTGCCCCCTCACAAGTACGTTTGTCGTTCCCGGCGCCGGCTTTACCGCTCAATGTACTTGCCCTGCTCCCAGATCAGGGGATGGTCAAAGCCTGGTTGAGGTCGCGCAGCAACGGCTCCAGGGGCAAGGCATATTCGCGGGCGGTGTCGGCAACGGTGTGGAACGGCGCGATGTAGCAACCGGCGCACTGCAATCCATGCCGGTTAAAGATGGCAATGGTCTGGGGATATTGCTCCACAACCGATTGGACCAGGCTATCGCCGTGGATCCGATCGGTAGCCGTTCGCTCGCCTTCCATTATGCGCCTCCACCGGTACACCACTCCCATAAGATCAAGCCTCGCCGTGGATGACGATGGGCACGCAGCGGGCGCAGACCCACTTTTGGACGTTCCTGATCAGAATGCGGAACAGGGGGACGCGATCACTGTCGCTGCCGCAATGGAAACAGACGGGTTTTTCGCTCTTCTGTTGGCTCACCTTGAACCTCTCCTTTATGGGTGTTTGGATCGCTGCATCTGCATTGTTACCGATTCTAGCACAAGGCCGACGCCGTCGGTATGATCTTGGTCATGACGCAGGTGCGACGGAAGCGATCTCGTCCCGGCAACCCGTCAGGAGATCGTCATCTCCAACAGTTCTCCCAGGTGCAGGTCCTGCAGGGATAGGGGCGGATGCCCCAGCTGTCGTCCGGCAAATCCGCCGTGGCAGTCGGAGCCGCCGGTAATGAGCAGGTTCCGGCGGCGGCAATATTCCACCAGCTCCTTTGTGCGGGATTCGTCATGGTGCGCCGAGTAACACTCCAGGCCCCGTACGCCCATTTCGATCAGTTGATCCAAGCGGTCTGTATCCAAGCCGTTGCGGAAATAGGCCCCCGGATGGGCCAGGATCGTGATGCCTCCCGCTTTTTCCACGGCGGCCACTACTTCATCCGGTGGAGGAAACTCGGCCTGGGGGTAGTCCCTCTCGCGGAACAGATCAAAGTATTGTCCCAGGTCGGCGCAGATGCCCTGGTCGATTAAAAAGTTGAGCGATTTCCACCCTCCCCGGCGACGATCCCAAGTATAGGTCCTGTATGCGTCCAGGGAGATCGGCAACCCGGCTTGAGCCAGGATCTCAATGACTTTGTCGCTTACCCCGCTCAAGCGTGCGCCGTTGGCCGCGACAAAAGCCCGGAAGGCAGCATCCTCTGCGTTGAAGCCGTAAGCCAGCAGGTGATACCACCGTCCGTTCAGGCTGCTGGAGAGCTCTACGCCGGGCAGGAAGCGCAGACCACTCCCCCGGATCAGCCGTGCCGTCGCTGCCAGGTTGTCCAGGGAATCGTGGTCGGTGACGGCAAACAGGCCGATTCCTACCTGCCGCACTTTGGCGATCAACTGCTCCGGGGGCCAGCATCCGTCGGAAGCGGTTGTGTGCAAGTGTAGGTCTACCCGCTCGGTCGGAGTTCCTTTCGGCATCTCTTCCTCACCCAGTCTCATTGGAATTGCATAAACCGCCGCACGGTCTGGACGAACTCGCGGAAGGAAGGCCGGTAGGGATGGATGCGGTTCTTGATGGCGTATCCTTTCCATATCTTGTAGGCCAATCGGAAGAAGGGATTGGGCGGCAGTTTGATGAGCCATCGCACCAGGCCGGTCAGCCGGGGCCATTCGACGGCCAGGGCGAACAGTTTGTTGAAATTCTCTATCTGCCGTTTTTCCGCCGCCGAGGAAAAGCGCAGGACCGACCGCTCCCAGGCCGAAGGGTCAATATCGTCCAGCGAGCCTTCCATGTAACCTTGCTCGCGGGCGTATTCGCCCAGCTGGGTGCGGGGATAGGGCTGGTAGAGGAAGGCATTGGCATAGGCCGGCTTGCAGGCGTGGTTCAGGGCCAGTGTCTCGAAATCCAGCTCCAGGGAGCCGCCCGGCAAACCCAGCATGTTGGTCGTCAGCAGGGCAATGCCTGCCTCGCGGAGCAGGCGGGCTGCACCGATGATCTGCTCATCGGAAAGGTTGCGGTTAAGCACCCGGTTGCGCAGCTCCGCATTGCCGGTCTCCAGTCCCATGCCTACGCTGACGCACCCGGCCCGCTTGAGCAGGTCCACCTTTTCCGCCGTAAGAAGGTTGGCCCGCACGTTGCAAAAAAAGGGCAATCCCACCGCCTGGGGGAATTTTTCGGCCAGTTCCCGTAACCAATCCACATAGACGATGAACAGGTCGTCGAGAAAGACGACGAATTGGAGGGGGTAGCGTTCTTGCACTCCCCGTACCTCTTCAATGACGCGGTCCACGCTCATCTGGCGCAGGCGTTTGCCCTTGCCCCGGTATAGATCGGCCAGGGCGTGGTTGAAGCAGTAGGTGCAGTCGTAAGGGCAGCCCCGGCTGGTGATGAAATGTTTGATGCCGCTCTGCCGGGTGAAATCGTCCTTTTCGTAAAGGAGCTCCCGGTCGGGGAAGGGAATGCGGTCCAGGTCGTTTTCCAGGGGACGGGTGGGGTTGCGCTCAATGCGGTCGCCATCTTTGAACCACCAGTTCTCAATGCCGGTCAGAGGACGCCCGGCCTCCACCGCCGCCGCCAGGTCCACCATGGCCCCTTCCCCTTCGCCGACACAGACGGCATCCACGCCCGGCTCTTCCACAAATTCGGGAAAGTAGGTGGGGTGTGGCCCGCCGAACACCGAAATGACATCGGGCAACGCCGCTTTGAGGCGCAGGTTCAGGTCGCGGTAGTAGGTCTGAGAACCGGTGTAGACGCTATAGCCGACGATGCCCGGTTGCCATTCCTGCGCCACGGCCACCGGGTCCTCCTCCGACGCCACTGCCAGCCGGACTTTGTGCCCGGCCTCCCGCAGCACGGCGGAAAGGTAGAGTAAGCCCAAAGGTTCGTAGTCAATCTGTTTTTCAATGAAAAGGATGCGCATGTGCTAAATCCCAATAATGAATGATCGGGGGCAATGCCAAGACGACAAAAAGTCGCCGTCCTTTATCAGATGCCCAGCCGTCTGAAAATTTCCTGCTTTGTTTCTTCGCGGTTCAACGCATCTTCAATGGTGAACCAACAGTCTATTTCGTTCCGATGTGCCTCTAGATCCTGACGGGCTTGCTCGGTCACCGCCGTCCGGTACATGATCAGCATGGTGACGGCGTCTGGGTTCTCGGACTTGGCACGGCTCAAACTCTTGATCGCGGCCCCCACACGTTCCAAAACGCCGGCGGTATCTATGCCGCCCTTGATTTCTACAGCAGCCAGGATATTTTGTCCTGCATAGAAAGCAATATCCGGTTCACTCCCGTACCGAACCGTCCGACCGTCGGTTAGGACGGTCACAGCACCACCGTTGTCTTCCTTTGCAAGCAACCCTTTGCTGTGGATCCTACGCTTGATGAACCCCTTGATGAGGTCCTCGGCTATGTTGCCTTTGCGGTTTTGCCACGAACCTTGAGCGGTGGAACCTGCCGTCATCCCTCGCCATAGGTCAAACTCGCGGGGATCAATGTGCTCATCGGCCTCGATCAAGCGGCTGATCAATTTGTTCAAATGGCGTGCAATCACCCCTGCCTTCTGATCATCTAGCGGTTTCTTGCTTTGGCCTGTTTCAAACTTCTCAACAGGTAGCCCGACGTTGCTCATAATTCGTGCAACTTTTGGTGAAAGAACTCGCTCCTGGCGATTTGATCAAGCAACCAGCTCTCCGTCCCATTCTACGCTGCCCCGGACAACGACATACTGCCTCCTTTGAGGTTAGGGTTTTCTCCAAACCGTGATGCTCTTGCGCAGGGCTTCCTGCCCGAATCGGCCCATCTGCTGACTGCTGTTCCCCTTTCGCTAGGGCAGCACATACACCTTGACCGGCTCGAACCCCAAGCCGTTTGCCAGATCGGTGCTGATCTTTACTCTCCTACTACATCCCCACTCCGTCAATCGCTGTACCACAGTAGGTGCATTTTCCGTTGCGGGTGTGCCGCTCCGTCACCTGGAACCCCCACCGCCCGATGACGATCCGTCCGCAACCGGGACAGAGGGTGTCTTCCAAGTGCGCACCGGGCATGTTGCCCACATAGACGTAGCGCAGCCCTGCTTCCCGACCCAGTTCGTAAGCGCGGCGTAGGGTGGAGAGCGGCGTCGGCCCCCGGTCGCGCATCTTGTAATCGGGGTGGAAGCGGCTGACGTGCCACGGTGTCTCGACGCCCAGCTCCTCGGCGATAAAGCGGGCGATGTCGTCCAGCTCTGCCTCCGAATCGTTCATGCCCGGCACGACCAGGGTGGTCACTTCAACCCAGATGCCCAACTCTTTCATCGCCTTGAGGGCGTCCAGCACCGGCCGGAGCCGGGCGCCGCACACCTTTTTGTAGGTCTCGTCGCGGAAGGCTTTCAGGTCCACATTGGCCGCGTCGAGCCAGGGTTCATGGTCGGCGGTCACGCCCTGGAACATTTCCAGCATCTCGCGGGTCATATAGCCGTTGGTCACATAGACGCTGGCGATGCCCTGGGCGTGGGCCAGGCGGGCGATGTCGTAGCTGTATTCGAAAAAGATGGTCGGTTCGGTGTAGGTGTAGGCGATGGAACGGGAGCCGTAGCGGGCCGCCGCCCGGACCACCTCTTCCGGCGTTGCCCGGTGGCCCACGATCTGCCCCCGCTCGCGGGGCATCTGGGAGATGTCCCAGTTTTGGCAAAAGGTACAGCGAAAGTTGCAACCCACGGTGGCGATGGAAAAGGCGGTGCTGCCGGGGTAGAAATGAAAGAGCGGCTTTTTCTCGATGGGGTCCACCGCCTGGGAAAGGGGCAGGCCGTAAACCAGGGTATAGAGCACGCCCTCGCGGTTTTCGCGGACCAGGCAGACTCCCTTGCGCCCCGGCGCAATGACGCAGCGATGGGCGCACAGGTTGCA
>CAZQKE010000004.1:0-10463 GCA_964593865.1 uncultured Anaerolineaceae bacterium
GGGTCAAATGCAACCGTAGATGCACGGACTTGCCCCATTTGCTGGTGTAGGGGCGTTCCGAGATAACCACCTCGCCCGAAACCAAGCACCGTCGGATGTCATCGGCAATTCCCGCTTCAATGAGGGGCGGGTAGGTCAACACGTTGATAGATTTGGTCGCTTCGGTGGAGGGTGAACCCAGAATGCGCAGCATGGCCTCGTTGACGTTGACGATCCTGCCCTGCGGGTCCACAGACAAGATCCCCAAGGGAGCATGTTCCACCAGCAAACGGTATCGCTCCTCACTCTCCCGCAAGGCGGCTTCGGCCTCCACCTGCTCGGTGATGTCATGAGCGGTACCGAACAGGCGGACAGGGGTTCCATCGTCGTCAACGATAAGTTGCCCGCGGGCGTGGAGGGTGCGTACGGTCCCATCGGGGCGCACGATGCGGTGGACATAGTCCACAGGCTCGCCCTTGGTCATTATATCTTGCAAAGCCTGCGTGACCAAAGGCAGGTCGTCGGGGTGGATATGTTCTCCAAAGCTGTCGACGGCAGGGACATGCTTTTTGGGATCCAGGCCGTAGATGCGATATAGCTCATCCGACCAGGTCAGACTCTCGGAAGCAATATCCCACCCCCAGCTCCCCAGGTTGGCCAGGTGCTGGGCCTGGGCCAACTGGGCTTCCCGCTCCCGCAGGGTGGCTTCGGCCCGTACCCGTTCGGTGATGTCGCGGGTAGCTTCAACGATGCCGATCAACTCCCCACCCTCCCCCAGGAGGGGAGAAGCAATGATCTCAAACAGGCGTTTTTCCTCATCGGCCAGGATGTGCTCATGCACCACGGTCACCGGTTTCAGGGTTTTGCGCACCTCTTGTAAAGGGCAAGGATGCTCTTTGCCGTCGCAGGGGGTTTCCCGCCGATGGGAGACCTGATAGCAATACAACAGTTCATCTTCTGGATAGTGATCGTACACAGCCTTGTTCGCCAGGCGAACTTGGTAATCGTTCCCGATCAGCAAGATGGGGTCTTGGATGGCGTCAATGGTGGTCTGTAACAGTTCAAAGGCGGCAGCCCGCTCCGCCTCGGCCAATCGGCGGGCGGTCAGGTAACGGGCGTTCTCCAGAGCAGAGGCGACCTGATCGGCCAACAGGCCGACGAGGGTTTCATCCGCAGAAGAAAAGGCACCCGGTCTCTTGCTTGCCAGGGACAGGGTTCCCAGGACCTCATCCCCCGTCAGGAGGGGAGTGACCAACAGCGAGCGGAAGCGCAAAGGTTGCGCACCGGGAACGAACCGATCATCGGCCAGCACATCGGGCACGTTGATCGTCCGCCGCTCTTGGAAGGCATGTCCGGCAATCCCTACACCGGCTTGGAAGGAGATCGGATCTTCCTTGATCCGCTCGTCGCCGCTCGTAACAACGGTACGCAGCGTCTCCCCATCCTCCTGTAACCATTGCAAAGCGGCCATTTCTGCGTTGGTGACGATCTCCAGAGCGGCGTTGATGCTCCGTCGCAGGGCTGCTTCCAGGTCGCGGATGCCCCCCAGTTCCCGACTCAGGTCCAGCAGCCGGTTCAGGGCCGCATCCATCCACTTGCGGGCGGTCACATCACGGCTGACGCCCAGAATGGTCGTGGGGTTGCCCTCTTCATCGTAGAGGAAACGAGCCTGGATCTCTACCCAGATGGTGTGACCGTCTTTATGATATTGTTCCACCTCCAACTTGACCGAGTTTGTGGGGTCCGCATCCCCTTGGGTCACGCGCTCCAGCGATCTGGCAATAATGCGGTTCACCTTCTCGACCGAATGGGGAGGCAGCACTTTGTCTACCGTCTGCCCGATGATCTCTTGGGGAGCAAAGCCGGAAAGCCGTTCAATGGCCGGGCTGATGTAGGTAAAAGTAAGGGTCGCCAGGTCCAAAGTCCAGATATTGTCACTCATATTCTCGGCCAGGAGCCGGTACTGGGCCTCGCTTTCCCGCAGGGAAGCCTCCACCTGCTTGCGGCGGGCGATCTCCCGGCGGAGTTTCTCGTTGATCTGAGTGAGTTCGGCGGTGCGGGCGGCGACCAACTCTTCCAGGTGATCCTTGTAGGCCCGGAGTTCCCGCTCCGCCTGTTGCCGCTCGGCGATCTCGCGCTGGGCTTTCTCGAACAGGCGGGCGTTCTCAATGGCGATGGCCGCATGGTTGGCCAACGTCATCAGGAGATCCCGATCCCGTTCGGTGAACCGACCTCGCCGCTTGTTGACCGCCTCCAACACGCCGACCGGTTTGCCCTCGACCAACATGGGAACCGCCAGGACAGAACGGGTCGGCAGACCGCTTTCCTGCCCGATGGTGGGGTAATGATCGGGATCGGCGGTCACATCGTGGACGATCTGCGGAATGCCCAATGCCAGGGTCCGGGCTGCAATGCCATGCCCGGCAGGGACGTGAACTCCTTCAAGGTGTTTCCCCACGGTGGCTTGGAAGATCAAGTCTCCCGTCTTCTCATCCAGCAGGAGGATGGAACAATCGGCAGCATCAACCAGCATGGCCGCTTTTTCGACGATCAAACGCAAAAGCGATTGAAGTTCCAGGGTGGAGGAGAGGGCCATGCTGACCTGATGCAGCGTTTCCAATTCGGCCACCCGACCGGCCAAATCGCTGTGGGAAAGCTCCAGATCGGCCAGGGTTGCGCTCCGTTGCGATTCGGCCTGCACCCATTTGGTGATGTCCCTGGCCACAAT
Organism: uncultured Anaerolineaceae bacterium; assembly: GCA_964593865.1. Lineage (GTDB taxonomy): Bacteria > Chloroflexota > Anaerolineae > JAAYZQ01 > JAAYZQ01 > CAZQKE01. The sequence continues at coordinate 2,708 of CAZQKE010000004.1, forward strand.
AACGGCATGGGTGATCTCGGTCCCATCCCCGTGGTAGGGGTAGTACCCCAAGTCCATACACCGCCAACCCCAAGCAGCATATTCTATCCAGTTTTGTTCGTGAACCTCTTGACCGGCAAGGCAGCGATCCAACTGGGGTTTGATCACCTCCCGAAAAACCTTTTCCCCCCAAATATCGGCCACGGTGCGCCCCACGATCTCATCCCGCGGCCTGCCCACCGCCTGGCAATATGCTTGGTTGACGGTCCGGTAGACGTAATCCCGATCAACGAGGGAGATCAACTCTTGGGAAAAATCGGCGATGGAAGTGACTCCATCGGCACGAGGCAAACCGGGACCTTGCACTTCCGGGATAGGTTCGTCTTGGGATGCAACCCGTCCCATTGCTACATCTTGATCCGCAATCGGTTTGGGCTTTTCTTCTGTTTGCACGGTTGTCATAAAACTTTCCTCGAAAATAATGTGGGCCGTCCACGAATACATCCGGCCCGGTGGCACAAGTTTCCAACTTACAGAGAAAATCGCGGTTGGAACCGCCAAGACGCCAAGAGCGCGAAGGTCTTCCTTTTTTCCTTCCCTTTGCGCCCTTTGCGCCTTTGCGGTTCAAATCCCCGGAACCGCCAAAGCGGGCCGTCCACGAATACACCCGGCCCCAGGCCCGAAAGAGGCGCGTTGTCCTCGGCACACGTCACCCGCTCAAGGAGCGGACACGATAGATCGGGATCATCCGCCCCCCGCCTTTGAACGGCATGGGAGGCAGCGGTGTGACCTCCACCCGACCGGCCAATTGCTCATAGGTGGTTGACCCGATCAGCACCTCTCCTCCTTGCGCCGTAGTGCAAATGCGATAGGCCACATTGGTCGCGTCGCCGATGGCACTGTAATCGTATCGCCAGTGGGCACCGGTGTTGCCTACTACTGCCGGGCCGCTATAGATCCCCACGCCAAAGTGGAGGGATAATGCATCCGCCAGCGCAGGGAAGGGATGGTCCTCCATCTCTTCCTGGATGGCCAAGCCCGCCTGCACGGCCAACCGGGCATGGTCCGGCTGATCGTTGGGCGCGTTGAACAAAGCCATGACCGCATCTCCCATAAATTGGGCAATGGTTCCTCCTGCTTTGGCGATGGCGTTACAGGCCACGCTCAGACATTCATTGAGGACTTCCATCGTCTGGGTGGGAGATAGCCGTTCGGCCAGGTGAGAATAGCCGCGCAGGTCGGCAAAGAGGATGGATACATCACGCAGTTCGCCGCCGGGCTGCGGCAATAGGCGTCGTTCCAGCAAGGCGTCGGCAACCTCGCTGGGCACGTAACGGCGCAACAAAAAGTCCAACTGGGCGTTGGCCTGGGCCAAATCCCGCTGCAAAAGGCGCAGTTCGTTGCGCTTCTGGGCCAGCATCTGGGCAAAACGCCCTTGTTCGGTCACGTCGGAAAAGATGACCAGCAGATAAGCTTCCCGGTCGCCGGGGCGGGTATGGGCCAGGACGGTGATCGTCAGGTAACGGGTCTCTCCAGATCGGCCTTCGCCGGCCGAAACCGTTCGGTTAATGCGCTCCAACTGGAAACGGCCCAGCCTCCCACTCAGGACATCGGTCAGGGTATCCTCACAGCCCAGCAATTCGGGGACCGCATCCACCAGGGCACGCCCCGGCCACTCCTCCAGATCGGGCAAGGTGATGGTTCTTTCGCTCGTTTCCACAACCACCAGGTTGCGGTCGGCGATCACATAGGCGTTTCCGCAATCGCGGAGGATTGTGCGAGCAACGCTTGGATCCATCATGCAGAGCCTTTCATGTCCTCTACCCGGAAGATGGGCAAGAGTTTGCTCTTGCCCTTGAGCCGGATGGGAGATAGAGCGGTAACGGTGACGCGATCTGCCACTTGTTGCCGGGTCGTAGAGCCGATCAACACTTCGCCGGCCTGCGCAATACCGCAGATGCGAAAAGCCGTGTTGGTCGTATCGCCGATGGCACTGTAGGCGTAACGCCAATGGGCACCGGTATTGCCCACCACTGCCGGACCGCTGTGGATACCCACACCAAAATCCAGACGGGGCAATCCATCGCCGACCCGGTAACTTTTCATGCGCCGCTGAAGCGTTACGCCGGCCCTGACGGCCCGCCAAGCATGGTCCGGTTGATCGCCGGGTGCATTGAACAGGGCCATAACCGCATCGGCCATAAATTGGGTAATGGTCCCGCCCACTTCGGCAATGGCGTCACAGGCGACGGTCAAATGCCGGTTGACCAGTTGCATGGTCTGTTGTGGTGAAAGCTGCCCGGCCCAGCGAGAATAGCCGCGCAAGTCGGCAAACAGGACGGACACTTGGCGCAGTTCCCCACCGGGCCGGGGCAACAGGCGGCGTTCCAGCAACGCATCGGCCACTTGGGTCGGTACATAATGACGCAGCAGAAAATCCAATTGACCGTGAATCTGGACCAGATCTCGTTGTAAAAGGGCCAATTCATTGCGCTGCTGGGTCAGCATCTGCATATAACGCCCCTGGGCCGTTGTATCGGTCAAGACGGCCAAAAGGCGCGGACGCTCCGGTTCCAAAAGGCGAACGGTGAGGGTAAGATAGCGCACAGCCCCCCTGACCGTCGCATCATCACGGTTGATCTGCTCCAACCGGAACAGGGGCAACTTGCCCGTCAGTACGTCGTGGAGGGGCGATTCGCATCCCTGTAGCTCGGGGATCAGATCCGGCAACGTTTGTCCCACAAAGCGATCCCCCGTCAAGAGGGAGGAAGCTCCTCCGATCTCCACGACTCGCAGGTCCGGTTCGGCGATGGCATAAGCGATTTGAAGAGTCTGCAAGATCTTTTGGTAGATCAGGCGATCCATCAACCTGCCTCGGTATCAAGCCAACAACAGGCGACCCAGATGGTAGAAAGCCGCTTCAACACCTTGCCCGGTTTTCGCGCTGGTCAGGTAAAAGGGCGCGCCGAGATCGGCCGCAGCAGCCTCAATCTGTTCTACCGTCAGCTGACGTTCCTCAACCAGATCCTGCTTGTTGGCCGCCAGGACCACACGAGCCGAAGGACTCACACTCCACAGGTCATCGGCATAGGAACGGAGGCTTTCCAACGTTTCCGCCCTGGTCAGATCGCAAACCAGCAAAGCCCCCGCCGTACCGCGCAGGTAGCTGGCCCGCACCTGAGTAAACTCCTCGCTACCGGCCAGGTCCCAGAGCATCATGGTCAGCTCGGTCAACGGCGCATCGGCCCCCTCGGCAGAAGGGAGCATGATCCTTTTTCGACTGACCTTGACGCCAATGGTACTGAGGTATTTGTCATCAAATAGATCGTACACAAAACGGCGTATCAAACTCGTTTTCCCCACGGCAAAATCGCCGACCAGACAGACCTTTTTGCTAATCCCCACAGGACCTCCTCCAGCACGACCTCATCGCAGCCGGTTTCTAAAAGCAAGTGCATCCGCCGGTTTCATGAAGGGCACCCGTGTCAAAGCAACCGTTTCTCGGCGAATCCCGCGCTTGCGCGGCATAAAACCCCGAAATGCACTTGCGGTCTCAAGGCGTGGCGGTGGGTGTCACCCGCTCCGGCGGAACGGGCGCCAGCAAGGTCACCCAGCGGGCCGGCACCCATCCGATCCCTTCGGCTTCCGGGCCGACCTGGAGCATTACCCGGACCCGATACCAATCATCATACTGGGCCAGAATCTCAACCGGCGCACCACGGCGGGCCACCGCCCCGGTACGGCGGCCGTTGGGCGCGTTGCGCAGGTAAACGTTGCCGGTCATCACCCCGGAGAAGGGCGAAGGTGTCGGGGTGAAGGTCGGCGTCGGTGTAAAGGTGGGCGTCGCAGTGGCCGTTGGGGTAGCGGTCGGGGTAGCCGTCGGGGTGGCGGTGGGAGTGGCGGTCGGGGTCGGTGTGTCGGTCGGCGTCGGAGTGTCGGTCGGCGTCGGCGTCGGAGTGTCGGTCGGGGTGGCGGTGGGGGTCGGCGTAAAGGTCGGCGTGAGGGTCATCGTCGGCGAAGGGGCGGCCAAGGCCTGCAAAGATGCCTCCACGTGCCAAACCCACCAACCGCACACCAGGATCGGCGGCAAGAGGATCAACAATAACAAGGCGATCAAGATGATGCGCTGGGACCAGGACATCGGCCCCGACGACTCTCTCTGCTCCTCGGTAGAGGGAAAAAGAAGAGTTGCAGAAAGGATACGGCGGGCCGCCCTGACCAACTGCTCATCCGATCCGTCAAAATCCTTGAGCCTGTCGTAACGTTGCTCATGGATGGCGATCAACGCCTGGCGCATCTTTTCACGAAAGCCGGACGGCGCCACACCGTCCACGACGACGGCCAGGTAAGCCACTCCCCCCGCCTCCAAGAGAATGTCTCGATCGCCGTACTCAATGGCCCCCAATTCGCCTTCCTCGCCGCGCCCAAAAGCCTCGTGCGCGAAATCACGGATGGCGGTCAACATGCCGCTGACCAGGTCCCGGTCGGGCAAAGCCTCCGGCTCGCTGGAAAGATGGCAGATCAGCAGCCCCGATTCGCGGTGGATGAGAAAGATCTCACGGACGGCAAAGGGCAACGACTCGCGCAGGCGGTATTCGGCTTCCGGCACACCCCGCAGCCGTGCCCACCAGCGGCGCAAGGTGTTCTGCGGGCGGATGCTCTGACGCACACGGGCATCTACCGTCTGCGCCAGCTCCCGGATCGCTTCGGAAATGGCCTTGTTGATCGTCTGGCCGATAACCGGGTAGAGGGCATCGATGATGTCCTCCCGCGCCTGGTAGACCTGGCGACGCAACGCTTCGCCGATCACGGGTGAGATCGCCTGGGCGATCTCGTCCCCCGAATTCTGGATCTGCTCCTCCAGAATGTCGGCGATCACCGGGCTAATTTTATCTACCAGGGCGTCGGGCTTGAGCAGCAGGCTGCGCAGCCGCTCAATTTTCTCTTCCGCCGATACGGATTCCGGCGCAGGTGGCATCGGTTCACTCTTCCGAAGTCAGGCCCCCCAACAGGCCGGTAACGCTACTGCCCGTTTCCAGACGGGTGGCGATCTCCATCAGCATCGCGGCCAGGGCTTTGCGGTCGGTCTTCTGATCCTCCAGCCGGTCGGCAGCGCGGCGCAGCTCGGCCCGCAGGCTATCCTCCGCACTCCGCAGCTCCCGTTTGAGGGCATCCAGCTTCCGTTCCCGTTGGTCCCGATGTTCGGCCACGGTGTTGCGCAAAGCGGTTAGGTCCCGCCCTTGCTGATCCACCGTCTTGCGCAGCTCGGCGATCTGATCGGAGAGGGTCTGAACCATCATCTCCTGCTGGCGGGCCTGGGTGAGAATCTGCTGGAGGAGCGGTTCTTGGGCACGCAACCGTTCCACCTCGCGGCGCAGTTCATCGGTAGCGCGGCGCATCTCCTGCTCCAACGCTTCCAGGCGTTTGGTCTGTGTTTTCTCAAAATCGCCAACCCCATCCTGCACCTGACGCATGTCCCCGACCAGCCGTTCCATTTCGCGGCGCACGTCGGCAAAGCGTCGCTCATACTCCTCCATCTGTGCTCCAAAGAGGATGTCGCGCAGGCGGTCTACCTCGGGTTTGCGCAATCGCTGCTTGACAACATCCGGTCCCAGAATGATCTCTCGGACCTCCTCCAATTCCTTCTTGGTTGCGGGTGCCGATCCGCCCTGCTGTTGCGGCTGGGGCGGCTTCTTTGGCTCTGTAGGTGACGCCACCATCACTTTTCCCCCCTTTCGTTGTATTTCAAAAGCACCTTATTGTACGCAATCCTGAAACAAGAGTCAAATTTACAGAACGACTGCCTACAACGAACATTGCGCCCCGTGGTTACTGCGTCAACCATCGTCCTCCCGTTAGGAGCCTCCCGCCGCCCACACCCTTGACCTCCAGGATGCGCCCGTTGGCAAAATACTCAAAATCAAAAGCGGTTCGGTCCCCGGCCTTTGCGCCGGGGATGGGCATCAGCCGGGCGGTGAGGGGCTTGTCCAGGCGCAGGGCCAGGGCCGCCACGTCCAGGAGGATACCGGCCAGTTCGTCCTCGCCCACGTCGCCGGGCAGGGGGACGGTATCCAGACCGGTGCCGCACACGGCGGACCAGAGGAGCAGGTCGTTGACGCCGAACAGCCCTTCGCGGCTGCGGGCGGCCAGGATCGCATCCTCCAACACCGGCAGCATCAGGCCGTTGAAGCCGCAGTGGGGGTAGTCGGCCCGGCGCAGGCAATCGGTGAGCAAGGAGACGGCAAAGAGGGTCCCCGCCGCGCCGAACCGTTCCACGCCCAGCCGCTCCACCGCCGCGCCGATGCTGCGGGCCTCGTCGGGAAAGGGAGCCAGGGAAAAATCTATCCCGGCGAAGCGAAAGCCCTCTTGCACGGCAATAGGCCGGACGGCGGTGACGATCCGCCCGGCGGCTTCCTCCACCAGGGCGATGAGGCGGGAGCGGGCCCCGGCCAAAGAGGCCGCCTGGGAGAAGGCATCCACGGCCAGATCGGCGGATTCGGTGGCGACGGCGACGGTCGGCGGGCCGCCGTCGTGGTAGGCCGCCGGGAAGAAGGGGGCGTGAGGTCCCACGTTGGCCAACACCGCCAGGCGCAAATTGCCGAATCCGTGGGCGGTCGTGTGGGCGATCTCGCGGATGATGCGCGCCGCCCGCGCCACGGCCCCCAGGTGGAAACCCGCACCCCGCCGGGCCAGCAGCACCCCGGCAAAGACGGTTTCGGTGCTGCGGATCAGGTCGGGGATGCGTTCCAACGGCGAAAGGTCGGCGTCCGGGGCATCGGCCAGGACGGGTCCGAGGGAAAGGTAGTCGAACCCGGCCCGGATGCAAAGCGACTCCAGCTCGGCGGCCAGGGCCGAAGGATCGCCGGGCAGGTGGGAAAGGGGTTGGGTGGCCAGGCGGGTGGTCTGCACGGGGAATCCGGCGGCTTCCAGCACGGTGCGGAGCCGGGCGGCCAGCTGCCCGGCGGCGAGGACGGATGCTTCCCGGCGGGGAGCATCGCCGACGGTGACGAAACAGGATAGAGCGAATGTTCATTAGACTTACTTTGCCTCCGACCGCGAATTGTGCTATACTGACCCCAAGAGGAACGGCAGGAGGTGAGTGACGTGGACGCGGCCATCACATGGCAAGAGATTGAATCCCGCCTGGATGAATTGCCCCAGGAGGATTGGCCCACCCTCCTGGATTTCCTTGACTTTTTGCTCTTCCGCCGCAAAAAAGCCCAAATGCCACCCCACCCGGCCGAATCCCCCACACCCTACCGGGTGCGGGTCAAGCTGGGGGGGCTTCTCAAAGACTACCCGATCAGCGACGAAGACATTGCAGAAGCGCGCCGGGAAATGTGGGCCGGTTTTGGGGAGATTGACCTGTGAACCGATACGTCACCGACACGCAAGCCCTCATCTGGCACATGCTGCAAAGTCGCAAACTCTCACGCAAGGCCAGACGGGTGTTTCGCCAGGCTGAGGAGGGAACCGCCCAGATCATCGTACCCAGCATTGTTTTGGTCGAGTGTGCTTTTATCTTTGCCCGCAATCGCATCCCATACCGCATCCTGGAGCAGGTCTTTGCCATCTCTGACGCAGAGAATGCCAACCTGAGGGTTGTCCCCCTAGACCTGGATGTAGCCCGGGCTACCCGCGACTTTGGCCCTGCCGCCGTGCCGGAGATGGCCGACCGGATCATCGCCGCCACGGCCCGCGCCCTGCATCTCCCCCTGCTGACCGCCGACGCGGCCATCACGGCCAGCGGCCTGGTGCAGGTTGTATGGTAACCCGC
>CAZQKE010000005.1:0-9702 GCA_964593865.1 uncultured Anaerolineaceae bacterium
AACAAACCGGTGCTCAGATACCGTTCCCCTGTATCGGGCAGCAGGGTGACGACCGTCTTGCCCTCCCCCAACCGCCGGGCCACCCGGACCGCCGCCCAGGCTGCTGCCCCCGACGACATGCCGCACAACAAGCCCTCCTCGCGGGCCAGGCGACGGGCCGTCTCCCAGGCCGTCTCGTCATCCACCTGGATCACTTCATCCACCACGGTCATATCCAGCACATCGGGCACAAAGCCCGCGCCGATGCCCTGAATCTTGTGCGCGCCCGGCTGCCCGCCCGAAAGGACCAGCGATGCCGCCGGTTCCACGGCCACGATGCGGACATCAGGCCACGTTTCTTTGAGCACCGCACCGACGCCGCTGATGGTCCCTCCCGTGCCGACGCCGCCCACAAAGGCATCCAGACGGCCGATTTGGCCCAGGATTTCAACGGCCGTCGTGCGGCGGTGAACTTCCGGATTGGCCGGGTTCTGAAATTGCTGGGGCATGAACCCGTTGTGCTCACGGACCAGCTCCTCGGCGCGGGCGATGGCCCCCTTCATCCCCTCCGCGCCGGGGGTCAGCACCAGCTCCGCGCCGTAGGCCCGCAGCAAAGCCCGCCGCTCCACGCTGAGGGTATCGGGCATGACCAGGATGCAGCGATACCCTTTGACCGCCGCAACCAGGGCCAGGCCGATGCCGGTGTTGCCGCTGGTCGGTTCTACGATCACATCGCCCGGCTTGAGCCGCCCCTCCGCCTCTGCCGCCTCGATCATGGCCAGGCCGATGCGGTCCTTGACGCTGCCGCCGGGGTTGAATCGTTCCAGCTTGGCCCACACCTGGGCCGCGCCGGGCGGCGGCAGGCGATTGAGCCGCACCAGGGGCGTCTCGCCGATCAGTTCCAACACGCTTTTGGCCTTTTTCACCGTCCCAGCTCCTTCTGCCCCTCTGCCAACCAGGCGCAGCTCAACACTTCCTCCTCGCCCAGGTGGCGGAGGGATACCTTCCGCAAGTCGCGGACCTCTTTTTCCAAAAACTCCAACCGGTCCACCAGGCAGCGAAGCGTTTCCACCACCGGATCGGGCAGATCGGCGTGGTCCAACAGATCGCGTCGCTTCAGGCGACGACCGTTGATACGCACGATCCGGCCCGGCACGCCGACCACCGTCGCCTCCGGCGGCACCGACTCGACGACGACCGAGCCGGAGCCGATCTTGGCCCCATCGCCGATGGTGATGTTGCCCAGCAGCACCGCATTGGCGCCGATGACGACGCCGTTGCCCACGGTGGGGTGACGCTTGATCCGCTCCGAGGACGTGCCGCCCAGCACCGCCCCCTGGTACATCAGCACATCGTCGCCGATCTCGGCGGTCTCGCCGATGACCACCCCTGCGCCGTGGTCAATGAAGAACCGCCGCCCGATCCGCGCTCCGGGGTGGATCTCAATGCCGGTGAAAAAGCGGTTCAGATGGGAGACCAACCGCGCCAGAGTCAGGCGTCGGCGTTTCCACAGGCCGTGGGCCAGACGATGCAACCAGGCCGCGTGCAAGCCCGGATAGCAGGTCAGCACCTCCAAAAGACTGCGGGCCGCCGGGTCTTTGGCATAAACCGTCTCAATGTCCTCCCGCAACAGGTCGCGCCAGCGGCGCAGCCGTTCTCTCATCCCTCCGCCGTCCGTCTCACAGATCCGCCAGGGTGATCGCATCCAGCGTCTCGACCAACCGGTCGCGTACCTGCTCCCAGATCCCTTTGGCCCGGCAATCCTCCGCCAGCGAGCAGGGGACCGTTTGCGGCTCCGCCACGCACCGGACCGGCAAGATCGAGCCTTCCAGGGCGCGGATCACATCCCCGGCGGTGATCGCCCCCGGCTCGCGGGCCAGGGAATAGCCCCCCTGCACCCCCCGTTTGCTGATCAGCAGCCCGGCCCGCCGCAGCTCAATGGCGATCTGCTCCAGATAGGGTTGGGGGATGTCCTGCCGTCGGGCTACCTCCGAAAGCGACAACGGGCCGCGCCCGTAATGGCGGGCAAATTCGCCCATGGCCCGCAGCCCGTACATCTCTTTGGCCGAAACGCGCATCGTCCCTAATCCCGACAAAATTATCGGGATTATTCTAGCACAGGGCTGCCCGGCTGTCAAATTTCGCGCCCGGATTACTTTGCGCTTTCGGTACTTTTGCGGTATCATAAGCGCGGAAAGACGCAAGGAGGGGGACGATGGCAACGCTCTACATCACATCCACGGAAACCTTTTCGGGCAAGAGCGCATTGTGCGTGGGTTTGGCCAAACGGTTCCAGCGCGACGGCTATCGCATCGGCTATATGAAGCCGGTCGGGACCGGCATCCGCCTGGACGCCGGGGCGGTGGATGAGGACGCTGCCTTTTTCAAGCAGACCTTTGACCTGCCCGACGACCTGGACGATATGGCTCCGGTGCGGATCACCCAGCGGATGGTGGAGGCCATCCTCAAGGATGAGGAGCAGACCGACTTTGCCGCCCGGTTGCAGGCCGCCTTTGCCCGGATCGCCCAGGGGCGCGATGTGATCATCTTGGAAGGCGGCGGCAGTTTGCGGGAAGGCCATCTCGTCGGCCTGCCCACGCCCCAGGTCGCCGATCTGTTGAACGCCCGCGAACTGGTGGTCATCAAGTACAACGACAACGTCCAGCTCGTGGATGATGCCCTGACGGCCCAGCTGCGGCTGGGGCCGTCCTTCCTGGGCGTCGTGCTGAACGCCGTCCCCCGCCAGCGGATGCCCTTTGTGCAAGAAGTGGTCAAACCGGCCCTGGAAAAGCGCAACGTCCCCGTGCTGGCCGTGCTGCCCCAAGAGCGGTTGCTGCTCTCGGTCAGCGTTGGCGAGCTGGCCGAACTCCTTTCGGGGGAGATTCTGTGCTGCGCCGAGTGCGCCGACGAACTGGTGGAGCACCTGATGGTCGGGGCTATGAGCGTGGATTCGGCCCTGACCTACTTTCGGCGCAAGCCCAACAAAGCGGTCATCACCGGCGGCGACCGCCCCGACATCCAGCTGGCCGCCCTGGAAACGAGTACCAAATGCCTGATCCTGACCGGGAACATGCGCCCCAGCCCCATCATCGTGGGCCGGGCGGAAGAGGTGGGCGTGCCCATGATCCTGGTCCGGCAGGATACCCTCTCCACGGTGGAGACCATTGAACGTGTTTTCGGCAAGACCCGCTTCCACCAGGAGAAAAAGATCGTGCGCTTTGAGGAGATGCTGGCGGATCGCTTTGACTTTGACCGCCTGTACAAACTGCTTGGTTGGTAGGACGGGAACCGACCTCGGCGATTTACCGAAAGAGGAGGAAAAATGACGAGAATTGAAGAGATCATCGCGCGGGAGATCCTCGACTCACGGGGCAACCCGACGGTTGAAGTAGAGGTATTGCTGGAATGCGGCGCGGTGGGCCGGGCGGCGGTGCCCTCCGGGGCGTCGACGGGCGTCCACGAGGCGGCGGAGCTGCGCGACGGCGATCCGAGCCGCTATGGGGGCAAGGGCGTGCTCAAGGCGGTCACCAACGTCAACGACATCCTGGCCGACGAACTGTTGGGATTCGATGCCCTGGACCAGACGGCGTTGGATGAATTTCTCATTGAGCTGGACGGCACGCCCAACAAGGGCAAGCTGGGGGCCAACGCCATCTTGGGCGTCAGCCTGGCGGCGGCCAAGGCGGCGGCAGCGGCGGTGGGCCTGCCCCTGTACCGCTACATCGGCGGTGTTTCGGCCCGCACCCTGCCGGTGCCGATGATGAACATCCTCAACGGCGGCAAACACGCCCAGGACGGGCCGGACCTGCAAGAGTTTATGGCCATGCCGGTCGGCGCACCTTCCTTTGCCGAAGCGTTGCGCTGGGGGGCCGAAACCTACCACGCCTTGAAAAAGGTCCTCAAGAAAAAGGGGTACAACACCGGCGTCGGCGACGAGGGCGGCTTTGCCCCCTCCCTCAAATCAAACGAGGAGGCGGTGGAGCTGATCGTCGAGGCGATTCAACAGGCGGGCTATGAGCCGGGCGAGGACATTTTCATCGCCCTGGACCCGGCGGCCAGCGAGGTTTTTGAAGACGGCAAATATGTGCTCAAAAAAGAAGGCCGCACCTTGAGCAGTGAGGAGATGGTGGATTTCTATGCAGCGTGGGTGGAAAAATACCCCATCATCTCCATTGAGGATGGGCTGGCCGAGGATGATTGGGACGGCTTTGTGCTGCTGAACCGACGCCTGGGCGACCGGGTGCAAATCATGGGCGATGACCTTTTGGTGACCAACGTGGAACGGCTCAAAGAAGGCATCGCCCGCCGGGCGGCCAACAGCATCCTCATCAAACTCAACCAGATCGGTACGCTGACCGAAACCCTGGCCGCCATCGAGACGGCCAAACGGGCCGGTTGGACGGCGGTTGTCTCCCACCGCTCCGGCGAGACGGAGGATACGACCATTGCCGACCTGGTGGTGGCGACCAACGCCGGGCAGATCAAAACCGGCGCGCCTTGCCGCAGTGACCGGGTGGCCAAATTCAACCAACTGCTCCGCATTGAGGAGGAGTTGGGTACAGCGGCCCGCTTTGCGGGGAAGGAAGCGTTCTACAACATCAACCGCCGGTAGCGGTCGGGGTTTGCGCTACCGTAGACCCCGGCCTCCCGCAGCGCGGTGGGCCTACGGCCCTTTGAGCCTGCGGGAGGCTTTTTGCACTACCCTGCGCGGGCGAACGCCAGCCGCCTATGCGGTTGGCCGGTCAGGAATCTGCAGGTCGGACCTGTGGCCGGGCGCCCGCCTGGGCGGATGCCGTTCGCCCTGTGGTGCAAACCTTCGGGTTGGGGACCTGCGCTGCTGCCTATTTCGTCGGCGGCTTGGGGACCAAGAGCCAGGCCATGATCGTCGCCAGGGCAAAGGCCCCTGCTGCCAGGAGAAAGGGGACGCGCAGCCCCCACGCTGCCGCCACCGATGCTCCCAGCATCGGCCCTACGGCGTTGGCCGTGGAAACCACGCTGGCGTCCACACCGTAGACCGCGCCCTGTCGGCCCTCCGGTGCCAGGGTGGACATCATGGCGCTGATTGCGGCCAGTACCCCGCTCATCACCAGGCCCAACGCTCCTTGCAACACCAAAAGTTGCCAGGGCGTGGTTACAAAAAACTGGGGTACGTAGAGAAGGACCACACCTGCCGTGCAGGCCAGCAACACCCGCCGGTAGCCGAGACGGTCGCTGGCCCGCCCCAGCGTGACCGAACCGACGGCCCCCATGGCCGCCCGCACACCGGAGACCAAGCCGGTCAGCGAGGCGATGCGTGCCGTCTCTGCGGCGATTTCTTGGATGAACAGGGGCAGCACGGGGGCCATCAACCGGGTTGCCATCCGCACCAGCAGCCGGATGGAAAACAGGCTCAGCAATCCTCGGTCGCGCAGCACCAGCTTGACCCCATCCCAAAAGCCATCTTGGCCGCCGTCCTGCTGCGAGACGGAGTGAAAATCCTCATGGACGAAACGCCAGACGGTCAGTCCGGCCACGAACAGCAACGACCCCGTCACCCAAAAGGTGGCCCGGTAGCCCCACGTATCGGCGACCAGGCCACCGATCATGGGGCCGACCGACGCACCGCTCCATACCGCCATCTGCAGCAAGCCCAACGCATAGCCGGACCGCTCGCGGGGTGCGGTGCCGGCCACCAGGGCCATGGCCGCCGTCACCGTTCCGGTGAGCGCGCCCTGGACGGCCCGCAAAATAACCAACTGCTGCACGTTTCGGACAAAACCCATCAGCGTCAGAACAACCGCGCCGCCGAACATGGCCCGTTCGACCATCAGCTTCCGTCCGTAGCGGTCGGCCAGCGCGCCCCAGATGGGCGCAAAGATGGTCATGGTCACGGCGTGGGCGGCAAAGACCGCACCCGACCACAGGCGGACGGCGTTCGGCTCCGTCACGCCCAGATCCTGTACATAGTAGGGCAAAAAGGATCCCATGACCGCGAAACCGGCAATGGCCGTCAACTCGGCGGCCCAGATGATGTAAAGATTGCGCTTCCAGATCGCCATGTGCACCTCCACCGAGGGCCAAGTATAGCACATTCTTGGCGCGAAATACACTCTGCGGATCCTTTTTGATGGGGCAAACATCTTTATCGTTCTCGGCGAACCCTACCTTTGCGGTGTGGAACCTTGAATACCCTACCTAACACAAAAGCCGATTTGACTTTTACCGTCAGTTGTGCTACAGTTGGCCTTCGCAAATCGGATTTCTTTTCAGGTAGGATAGAGACCCGGTGAGTGCCGGGGGATCTGGGAAGGCCATCGCGGCCGTTTGGCGGTGGCCCTTCATGTGTCTAAAGACCGAGGAAAGGGAGGAGTAACTTGCCCACGATCAACCAGTTGGTGAGGAAAGGGCGCAAGCCCAAGCCGAAAAAGGAAAAGGCCCCGGCTTTGCGGTACAGCCGCAACGCCCTGAAAGGCAAGACGGTCCGCCAGCGCAAGGGCAACCCCCTCAAGCGGGGGGTCTGTACCCAGGTGCGGACCATGACGCCCAAGAAGCCCAATTCGGCCTTGCGCAAGATCGCCCGTGTGCGTCTGACCAACGGCATTGAGGTCACGGCTTACATCCCCGGCGAGGGGCACAGCCTGCAGGAGCACTCGGTGGTGTTGGTGCGCGGTGGCCGTGTCAAGGACCTGCCCGGTGTGCGTTACCACATTGTCCGTGGGGCGTTGGATGCGGACGGGGTGGAGAACCGGAGGCGCGGTCGTTCCAAGTATGGGGCCAAGCGACCGAAGCAATGACCCAGATGTAAGAGGGAGAGTCAACCATGCCGAGACGAAACCGTCCTCCCCGACGGGAGGTCAAACCCGATTACAAGTACAACAGTGAGTTGGTGGCGCGTTTCATCAACAAGATCATGCTCCACGGCAAAAAGAGCAAGGCCCAGCGCATCTTTTATGATGCAATGGAGATCATTGAACGGCGCACCAAGCGGCCTGCTCTAGAAGTCTTTGAGCAGGCGATCAAGAACGCGACCCCCCTCATTGAGGTCAAGCCCCGTCGTGTGGGTGGCGCAACCTATCAGGTCCCCGTGGAGGTCCGGCCCGAACGCCAGCAGTCGTTGGCCATCCGCTGGTTGGTGGAAACGGCCCGCAAGCGATCGGGTAAGAGCATGGCCGAGAAGTTGGCCAACGAATTGATGGATGCTGCCAACAACACCGGTGCGACCATCAAAAAGCGCGAGGACACCCACAAGATGGCGGAGGCGAACCGAGCCTTTGCCCATTACCGCTGGTAGAAATGGCCGGTGGAGAATGACCAATGAGGAAATGGGGGATGACCAATGAGGAAATGGCCCATTTGATCATTGGTCATTAAACATTAAGCCATTGGTCATCATCAGGTGGTCCCATGTCCGGGGAGTATCCTCTCGACCGCATCCGAAACATCGGCATCATTGCCCATATTGACGCGGGCAAGACGACGACGACCGAGCGGATCCTCTTCTACACCGGGCGGACCCACCGCTTGGGCAACGTGGACGATGGGACGACCGTCACCGACTGGATGGAGCAGGAACGGGAGCGGGGAATCACCATCACGGCGGCTGCCGTTACCTGCACTTGGCGTGATTGCCAGATTAACATCGTAGACACACCCGGTCACATTGACTTCACCGCCGAAGTCCAGCGTAGCCTGCGCGTTTTGGATGGTGGCGTGGTTATCTTTGATGCCGTGGCCGGGGTAGAACCGCAATCGGAAACGGTCTGGCGACAGGCCGACCGTTACGGCGTGCCGCGCATCTGTTTCGTTAACAAAATGGATCGCATCGGAGCCGACTTTGACCACACGGTGACGATGATCCGCGAGCAACTGGCCGCCAACCCGGTGGCCATCCAGATGCCCATCGGCGTTGAGAGCGACTTTCGGGGTCTGGTTGACCTGCTGACCATGCAGGCCATCCTCTACGCCGATGACCTGGGGACCATCCAGGAGACGACGGCCATTCCGGAGGACCTGCTGCCGGAGGCTCAGCTGCGGCGCGAGATCCTCCTGGAGCAGATCGCCGAGTACGACGATGCCATCATGGAAAAGTACCTGGAGGGCGAAGAGATCTCGGCGGCAGAACTGCGTCGGGCATTGCGGGCGGCCACCCTGCGCGGCGATCTCGTCCCCGTGCTGTGCGGCTCTGCCTTGCGCAACAAAGGGGTCCAGCCGGTGCTCGACGCGGTGGTAGATTATCTGCCTTCCCCGCTGGATGTGCCGCCCATGGTCGGCATCAACCCAAAGACCGGTGGCGAATGGAAGTGCTACCCCGATGAGAACCGACCTTTTGCTGCATTGGCCTTCAAGGTCGTCTCCGATCCCTATGTGGGGAGGTTGGTGTACCTGCGGGTCTATTCCGGCAAGCTCAAAGTGGGCAGCGCGGTCCTGAACTCGGTCAAGGGCAAAAAAGAGCGGGCCGGGAAGTTGCTGCGCATGTATGCCAACCGCCGCCAAGAGATCCCGGAGATCAAAGCCGGAGGGATCGCCGCTGCGGTTGGACTCAAAGACACCTTCACCGGCGAGACCTTGTGTGATTTTACCCATCAGGTGATCCTGGAGTCCATTTCGTTCCCGGAGCCGGTCATTTCCGTTGCCATTGAGCCACGCACCGAAGCCGATCGGGATCGCCTGAACGATGCTTTGCGGCGGCTGGCGGAGGAAGACCCCACCTTCCGGGTGCGGACCGATGAGCAGACCGGCCAGATGCTCATCAGCGGCATGGGGGAGTTGCACCTGGAAGTGCTGGTGGATCGGATGCTGCGCGAGTTCCGGGTGATGGCCAACGTGGGCAAGCCCCAAGTTGCCTACCGCGAGACGATTACCAAAGCGGTGGAGAGCGAAGGCGAATTCGTTCGCCAGCTGGGAGCGCACAATCAGTATGGCCGTGTCGTCATCCGCTTGGAGCCGCTACCCGCCGGTTCCGGGTTTGAGTTTGTCAACGAAACGACGGAAACGGTTTTGCCCCAGAAGTTCGTCCCGGCGGTAGAAGAGGGCTTGCGCGAGTCTCTGGATAGCGGCGTGTTGGCCGGGTATCCCCTGGTGGATCTGCGGGCTACACTGATAGACGGCAGCTACGACGAGGAGGAGTCGACGGAAGCTGCCTTCAAAGTTGCCGCCTCAATGGCTTTGCGGAACGGCATTGAGCGGGCAGAACCGGTACTCTTGGAACCGGTGATGAAGGTAGAGGCGGTAGTTCCGGATGAATTCAGCGGAGCCGTGATCGGCGATCTGAGCGCGCGGGGGGGGCAGATTGAGGGCTTGCAGCCGCGTGGCGTGGGAATGCAAGCGGTACGGGCCATCGTTCCCCTGGCCGAGATGTTCGGATACGCTACCGATCTGCGCTCTATGACCCAGGGGCGGGGAACCTTTACCATGGAGTTTGACCACTACGCCCAGGTCCCGCCCGATGTCTTGGAACGGATCCTGATGGGCGGGCGGCGTTGAACGTCTGCCAACATCACCTAAGAATTTGCCATGATCCCGCTTTTGGGGTAGAATGCTGCGGTTTTGTGAGCCGGGAGGAGCGGCTCCGCAGAACCGGTTGGACAGAAAGGAGTATGAGAAATGGGAAAGCCGAAATTTGAGCGAACCAAGCCGCACGTGAACGTGGGGACGATAGGGCACATTGACCACGGGAAGACGACATTGACGGCAGCGATCACGAAGGTGCTATCGTTGAAGGGGTTGGCGGACTACCGGCCCTTT
>CAZQKE010000006.1:0-27564 GCA_964593865.1 uncultured Anaerolineaceae bacterium
CTGCGGGCGGCTGAATGAACACGGCCTGCACATCAAAAGCTACTGGGATGGCGACGAAACGGTAGCCACCTTTACGCCCAAACCCTACCACACCGCCATCCCCGGCTACGTCTACGGCGGGCTGATCGCCTCCCTCATTGACTGCCACAGCACCGGCAGCGCGGCAGCCGCCGTCTACCGCGCCCAGGGACGGCCGATGGATAGCGACCCGCCCCTGCGCTTCGTGACCGCTTCCCTCCACGTGGACTACCTCCGACCGACACCCATTGAGGGGCCGCTGGAGCTGCGCTCCCAGATCAAAGAGATCAAAGGGCGCAAAGTCGTCGTCACCACCACCCTCTCGGTCCACGGCCAGGTCTGCGCCCGTGGGGAAGTCGTCGCCGTGCAGATGCCGGAGCATCTGCTGCCCAAACGTGACGGAGAGGATTGAGCATTGGCCGAGCTGCGCAACGGCATCGTCATCCAGGCCCGCAGTGGACGCCATCGCGTCCTGGATGAGGAGCGCGGCGAACTGGTCACCTGCTTTGTGCGAGGCAGGCTCAAAAAACGGCGGCTCCGCACCGACCTGGTCGCCACCGGCGACCGCGTCCGCTGGCATCCTACCCGACCCGGTCGGGGCGTCATAGAAGAGGTGCTGGAACGTCGTTCCAAGCTGAGCCGCCTGCGCCCCGGACCGGGGCGCACCCCCTTTGAACATGTCATCGTCGCCAACCCCGACCAAGCGGTGTTCATCCTGGCCGTGCGGAACCCGACCCCCAACTTTCGCCTGCTGGATCGGCTCCTGGTCATTGCCGAAAACAACGACCTGCCGGCCATCATCTGTGCCAACAAAATAGATCTGCTGGACGACGTAGGGCAAGCCCAGGCTCAATTCGGCCTCTATGACGAGATCGGCTACTCCGTGCTCTACACCAGCGCGCACACCGGTCAGGGCGTCGCCGAACTGCGGGCGCGGCTGCAAGGCCGCCTGAGCGTCCTTTCGGGGCCTTCGGGCGTGGGCAAAAGCAGCCTGCTCAACGCCGTCCAACCCGACCTGGGGCTGGCGGTGCAGGCCGTCAGCCGGGCGACGGGCAAAGGCCGCCATACCACCGTCGGCGTGCGCCTCTTCCCCCTGGAAGGCGGCGGTTTTGTGGCCGATACGCCCGGCCTGCGCGAAGTCGGCTTCTTTGACATTGCACCGGAAGAACTGGCCTGGCACTTTGTGGAAATGCGGCCCTACCTGAGCGATTGTCGCTTTTCCAGCTGCACCCACACCCACGAACCGGATTGCGCCGTCAAGGCCGCCGTCGCCGAAGGCGCCATCCACCCCGCCCGCTACGAAAGCTACTGTCGGCTGCTGGCGGGGGAATGAGGGAGAGTCTCACCATGGACGAGCAATCGCTCATCGCCTCCGCCCGGAAAGGCGATGTGCGAGCTTTCAACCAACTGGTCCTGCTCTACCAGAGCCTGGCCTACAACGTCGCCTACCGCATCCTGGACGATGCAGAGGCCGCCGCCGATGCAACCCAGGACGCCTTCCTTTCGGCCTATCGGGCCATGCCCCGCTTTCGCGGCGGCTCCTTCAAAGCCTGGCTCCTGCGCATCGTCACCAACGCCTGCTACGACCAGTTGCGGAAAAAGAAACGCCGTCCCACCCAATCCCTCGACGACCTGCCGATGGAGGCGGACCACACCATGCACCTGCGCGATCCGGCAGAACAACCGGACGAATACGCCGAACGCCGCGACCTGAACCGCCTGCTCCAGGAGGCCATCGGGCGGCTGCCGCCGGAGCAGCGGGTGGTCCTGGTACTCTCCGATGTGCAGGGCCTCAACTACAAAGAGATCGCCCAGGCCACAGGATTGGCCCTGGGCACGGTCAAATCGCGGCTGAGCCGGGCGCGGGCCAAACTGCGCGACGATCTGGTACGGCAAGGGGAACTTTTGCCCGCCCGTTACCGTCTAAAATCTGGCTAGATGCCCCTCCCACCGATTCCAGGCGGGAGGGTTGCCGGTGATTTTTGAGGAGAACCGAACCCCATGGCTTGGCTGAAGCGGGGCAAGACAGAACACGAATACACTGCGGAGCGGCTGTCGGCCTACCTGGACGACGAACTTTCGCCCCAGGAGCGGGAACGGGTGGACCGCCACCTGGCCGCCTGCGCCGAATGCCGCTGGGACCTGGAAACCCTGCGCCAGACGGTGCAGTGGGTGCAGGAACTGCCTTCCGTGCCCCTGCCCCGCGTCTTTACCCTGCCCGCCTCGGTCCAACCGGAACGCCGGGAACGCCGCCGTTGGGGGTTCGCGCCGGTGCTGCAAGGGGCCACCGCCCTGGTCGCTCTGCTGCTGGTCGTCGTCATGGCCGGGGACATGTTGTTGAGCACAATCCCCCTGGGGGATGCGTCCCCGGTCCCGGCGGTCCCCGTGGACGGCCGGGTGGAGGTGGGCATGGCCGCGACCCCGGCGGTGCGCGAGACGGCGGACATCGTGGCGTTGGAGGCCCCTCCCCCGACGGCAGAGATGGAGCGGAGGATGGAAAAGGAAAGCATCCGCCTTGCCGTTGAGCCGACCGTCCCGGCGGAGGCTCCGCCCGTGGTGCAGGGGATTCCCCTCGCACCGGAAGAAGGCGCGGCTGCGGAAGCCCAACCCGCCGAACGTCCCCCCCTGCCGACGGCGACCATCTCGCCCACCGCGACCGTTTCGCCCACCGCGACGGCAGCCCTTGCCCAAGCCCAGCCCCCCGCCGCCGAAAGCGAACCCGCTGCGGGCGAGGCATCGGCCTCCCCCCACCTTTCTCCTCCTCCCAACCCTTTGCGCCCGGTCAAGATCGCCCTGGCCGTGATCCTGGTCGTGCTGCTCCCGCCGACCGTCGTCGTCACCCTCCGTCGGCGACGGAGCTAAGGCAAACGCCTTCATCGTTCCCGGCGCAGAGATGCCGAAAGGGCGGAGGACAATCATGTAAATCACCCCCCGGTAAACTTGCGCCTTGCCCGGTCCCCTTCGTTTTGACCTGGTGCGACTCTATGGTATAATGGCCGCGTGAAAGCAAGTGCAACCCAGGCGATCCACGTAGGGCTGAACGCCCATTTGCTACTGCTATCCGGCGGCTACCGTAGCGCGGGGATCACCTGGTACATTTATAACCTGATCCGTCATTTGCCCGAAGCCGATCCGGGGATTGCATACACCGTCTTTACCGCCGAGCGCGGTTGCACTTTTGAACAAACGACCGTGCGGTGGTCTCGGTGGCCAACGTGGCATCCGCCGGTGCGCATCCTCTGGGAACAGGTCGTCCAGCCGAGGGCCGTCCGCCGGGCAGGGGTGGATCTGCTCCACGCACCGGCGTTTGTGGGGCCACTGCTCGGCTCCTGCCCTACCGTCGTAACCGTCCACGACCTGAGTTTCGTGCTCTACCCCCAAAACTTTCGGGCAGGGAATCGGCTTTACTTGCGTACCATGACCCGCCTCTCCGTGCGACGGGCGCGGCGGCTGATCGCCGTTTCGGAAAGCACCAAACAGGACCTGGTGCACTATTACCACCTTCCCCCGGAGCGGATTGATGTCGTGCCCAACGGCGTGGACGACCGCTTCCGGCCCTGGCCGGAAGCACAAGTGGCCGCCTTCCGCGCCGCGCGGGGCCTGCCGGAGCGGTTTCTGCTTTTTGTCGGCACGTTGGAGCCACGCAAAAACGTAGCCGGTTTGATCCGGGCCTATGCTCGCCTGCCGCAACCCCGTCCACCCCTGATGCTTGTCGGCGGCAAGGGCTGGCTTTATGACGAGATCTTTGCCCTTGTCGAATCGCTGGGACTGGGGGGAAAGGTGCATTTCGTAGGGTATGTCCCGGCGGAGGACCTACCCGGTTGGTACAATGCGGCCCACCTCTTCGTCTACCCTTCGCTCTACGAAGGGTTTGGGCTTCCCCCCCTGGAAGCGATGGCGTGCGGGACACCGGTCATTAGCTCTACGACCTCTTCCTTGCCGGAAGTGGTGGGCCGGGCCGGTTTATTGGTGGACCCCGGTGATATTGAAGCGCTGGCGGAGGCGATGGACCGTCTGCTGAACGATGAGGATTTGCACGCTGCTCTGCGCACGGCAGGGCCGGAGCGGGCGGCGGCCTTTTCTTGGCGTGAAACGGCCCGCCGAACGGCGCTAGTCTATCGCCGGGCGTTGAGTGAGTGAAGGGGCAACGGCGTGTTTGAGCGATACCAACGCTGGTCGTCCATCGTCCTGGCGATCGGTGACCTGATCCTGATCAACGTCGCCTTTGTCATCGCTTATTGGCTGCGCTACAAGCTCCAATTGGTGGCGGCGGTAGACGAGGCATATTTCGTTCCTTACAAAGCCTTCATTCCGATCTCCCTAGCATTGACGGCCCTGCTCCTGATCATCTACAAGGTAAGCGGCGTATACAACCAACCGCGGGGGGCATCCCTTTTTGACGAGATCTTCCTCCTCCTGACCAGCACGGCAACCGGGATCATCCTCATCGTCTTTGTCATCGTCTTTTTCTTCCAACCGTTGTATTCCCGCCTGGTCTTTTTCTATGCCGGAATCTTGATCACCATCCTGCTGGGGCTGGCCCGCCTGGTCCGGCGCATCGTGCGCGACCGATTGCGACGGCGGGGGTTGGGGGTAGACCGTCTGCTCATCGTCGGCGCGGGCGAGGTAGGGCGAACCGTCATGCGCAACATTGTGGCCCATCCGGAGTTGGGCTACCACATCGTCGGCTTTGTGGACGACGACCCCGAAAAAGGCCAAACCAACATCGGTCGCTTTCGGGCACTGGGTGGCACGGCCAACATCCCGCGTCTGGTGCGCGAACTGGCGATCGACGAAGTGATCATCACCCTGCCGTGGATGTACCACCGCAAGATCGTGAGCATCATTGCCCAGTGCGAACGGGAACAGGTGCGGGTGCGCATCGTGCCCGATATTTTCCAAATGACCCTCAGCAGCCTCGACGTGGAGGACCTGGGCGGCATTCCCATGATCGGCGTGCGCGATATTTCAATCAGCGGCAGCCAACTGTTCCTCAAGCGATCCATGGACGTCGCCATCTCCCTGTTGGGGTTGTTCCTGCTCCTGCCCCTCTTTGTCATCGTCGCCATTGCCATCCGCTTGGATTCGCCGGGGCCGGTCTTTTTCCGGCAGATCCGGGTGGGCAAAGGGGAAAAACTGTTTTCCCTCTACAAGTTCCGCTCCATGCGCGAAGGCGCAGAGGAAGAGCAGGAGAAGCTCATGGCACTGAACGAGGCAGATGGAGTTTTTTTCAAAATCCGCGACGATCCCCGCGTCACGCGGGTCGGGCGATTCCTGCGGCGGACCAGCATAGACGAATTGCCCCAACTCTTCAACGTCCTGATGGGACATATGAGCCTGGTCGGTCCTCGACCGGCCACTCCTGCCGAAGTGCAACGCTACCAGCCCTGGCACAAGCGGCGGTTGGAAGTCGCCCCCGGCATTACCGGGCTGTGGCAGGTTTCAGGCCGGAGCCAACTTTCCTTTGATGAAATGGTTCTGCTAGACCTTTACTACATTGAAAACTGGTCGCCTTTGCTGGATGTCCAGATCATGCTGCGGACCATCCCCAAAGTGATCGTGGGCGAGGGGGCATACTGATAATGCCCTCGGCGGTATGGTCCGCAGACCCACAGTTTCGGAGATCATCCCCTTGGGGGTGAAGATAAATCTGAAGGAGGTGTCAAAATGTGGCGATGTGAAGTTTGCGGTTATGTGTGGGATGGCGAGGAGGCCCCCGATGCGTGCCCCAAGTGTGGTGCCAAGAAGGAAAAGTTTGCCGAGATTGAGGATAAAGCCCAAGAACTGATCGAACGCTCCCGCTACACCAACGACCTGCACATGCAGCTGTTCACCCTCTTGGAACAGGTCCTGGACGTGGCGGAGGACGGCATTGACGACAACCTGGACCCCGGCTGCGTCAAGATCTTCAAGAAAGCCGCCGAGCAAGCCGAAATCCTGCAACAATCCATCAAAGCCGAGCTGCAAGGGCATATGAAGAAAGGAAAATGGGGCTAAGCGATCCCGGCCCCCAAAGCCCGTCCTCCGGTAGGACGGGCTTTTCTTTTCTCTACGACCGACCCAAACAAGCGCATCACGGATTCCACACCGGGGGACGCACGGCGCACCAGCCGCCGTCCCATCGTTGTCAAGGGTGGGGAAACCTGGTATAATGAGCGGCGTTGTCCGGCAAACTATGGATTTGGATCGGGTATGAGCGATTTTGGAGAACGCCTGCGCGCCCGCCGCGAGGAAAAGGAACTATCTCTGGACGATGTCGCCGCAGAGACCCGCATTCCCCTCGACTATTTGCGGGCGTTGGAAGAAGAAAACTTTGACGTTTTCACCAGTGACCTCCACGCCCGGGGCTTTATCCGCAACTACGCCTCCTTTCTGGGCCTGGAAGCCGACGAATTGGTGGCCGCCTACAACGAGCTGCGAGGGCAAGCCCATCCCAAAAAGGCGATCCTGCCCATCCCGCAGCCCGACGCCGCCCACCCCCGGTCCTCCACCCTGGGGTTGGATGCCCTGCTGGGGCTGGTCATCGTCGGCCTGCTGGCTTTGGGCCTTTATGCTTCCTACACCCGCCAGAACCATGTGGAGCCGACGCCCACCGTCGGCCCTACGCCGACGCCGACGGCCACCCCCCTGCCGGTCTACCAGGGCACGGCCTACACCCTGGATGTCTACTTGAACTATGCCGAACACAGCCTGCGCGTCCAGGAGCGGGTGGACTATACCAACGTCACCAGCGATACCTTGCCCGACCTGCTCCTCAGCGTGCATCCCAACCACTTTCGCAACACCTTCACCCTGGAAGACATCAAGGTAGACATGGACGGCGAATGGGTCAAGCCGGAGATCTTTCCCCTGGATGTCACGCTGCGGGTGGAGCTGCCCCGCCCCCTCAAGGTCAACGAGCATGTGGCCTTGATGCTGGACTATTCCCTCAAGTTGCCCAAGATCAACCCCAACGAGGAATTCAGCGGCGGCGGTTTCGGCTACTCCAAGCGGGCGGTGAGCCTGGGCAACTGGTACCCGGTCCTGGCCCCCTACGATCCGGAAGACGGTTGGTACAACCGCAACTACTACCCCGTCGGCGATCCCTACGTCACCGAAGTCGCCGACTACGACGTGACCATCACCGCCACCCAAGGCGTGATCGTTGCCGGCACCGGTCTGGAAACCCGCGAAGGCAACCGTTGGCACTACAAAGCCGAAAAGGCCCGCTCCTTCGCCTTTGCCGCCAGCGACAAATACCAGGTCGCCACCGCCGAGGTGGACGGCATCACCGTCCATTCCTACTATTTTCCCAACAACGAGGAAGCCGGGCAGGCGGCCCTTGATACGGCCCGTCAGGCGTTGGAACTGTTCGGCGAGCTATACGGCCCTTACCCCTACAAAGACTACCGCCTGGCCGAGACCGAATTTGCCGGGGGTATGGAGTTTTCGGGGCTGACCTTTTTGGGTGCGGTGTTTTATGACGAGTACGACGGCACGACCCGCACCCCCCTCATCCCTCTGACGGCCCACGAGGTCTCGCACCAGTGGTTCTACGGGCTGGTGGGCAACGACCAGGTGATCGAACCCTGGCTGGACGAGGCGGTCGCCGAGTACAGCGCGTACCTGTACTACGAACGCTACCTGCCCGACGACACCGACTGGTGGTGGTTCTATGCCGTGGACCAGTGGGCGCCTACGGGCAAGATCGATTCCATCATCTACGAATTCCGCGACAACCGCCAGTACATGGACGCCGTTTACCGGCGGGGCGCCCAGTTCATGCGCGACCTGCGGGAGACGATGGGCGATCCGGCCTTTTTCGGCTTTCTGGCCGAATACCAACGCCGCTACGCTTACCGTCTGGCCACCTCCACCGACTTTTTCGCCCTGGTCCGGGAATTCACCACCGCCGACCTGGTCCCCTTGCAGGAGGAATACTTCCGCCAGCGGATTGTGCCTTGAGTTGGCGGGTTGGGAAGTTGGAAAATTGGTAGATTGGGAAGGGTGGACATGCTGACGCAAATTCGAGTCCGGGGGTTCTAGTCGCTCCACGATGTCCGGGTGGAACTAGGCCAGATCCACGTTTTTATCGGGGCCAACGGCAGCGGCAAAACGAACCTGTCGGGTATGTAGCATCTGCTCTCAGGCCGGACACTTCACCGACGGGGTTCGTCAAGCGGTTGAGGGAGAATGAAACATTCACCTCTGTCGGGTTTGCTCATCGGATTGTTGCTCGCCCTGGCGACGGCGGCTTTGGTCGCCGCCGGGTCGGTACCCCCTTTTCCTTCTCCTTTGCCTACTTCCACTCCAACCCTTCCCTCTACCGATTCCCCGACCTTCCGGCCCACCGACGCCCCCACCCCCAAACCCACCGGCACTCCAACACCCCAACCGACCACCCCGCCGCCTCCCCGGCCCACCTCCCCTCCCACCGGCACACCTTCCCCCACCCCTTCCCCGACCACCCAACCTGCCGGTCCCTCAACCTTCCAAACCATCGGCTACTCGGTGGAAAACCGCCCCATCACCGCCACCCGCATCGGCGACGGGCCGATCAAAGTCGTCCTGATCGGCGACATCCACGGCGCATACGAAGCCAACACCTACACCCTTACCCTGCAACTCCTGGATTACTTTCAAGCACACCCCCAGGACGTCCCGCCCGACATCAGCCTGTGGCTCATCCCCACCATGAACCCCGACGGCCTGGCCACCGGCCATCGCTGGAACGCCCACAAAGTGGACCTGAACCGCAACGCCGACACCGACCTGGACGGCTGCGCCGGGAACGACTGGTCGCCCGACACCGTGGGCCATGAAGGAGTCCACAAAGGCGCGGGCGGGACCTACCCCTTTTCCGAACCGGAAGCGGCGGCCCTCCGCGATTTTTTGGATGACGCCTGGATCGCCGTCTTTTACCACAGCGCGGCGGAGGCCATCTTTGTCGACTCTTGCGCCCGCCATACACCCACCGCCCGGCTGGCCCAGGTCCTTTCCGAGGCCACCGGCTACCCCGTGCCGGAGGAGGGCTGGGCGGGCTATCCCGTCACCGGCGATTGGGGCGACTATTTGGCCGGGGAAGGCGTCGCCGCCGTGACCGTTGAACTGAGCGACCACGACGATCCCGAATTTGAGCGCAACCTGGCCGGGGTGCAGGCACTCCTGACCCACGCCCAGGAGATCGTCCAGGCCGAAGCCGACCGGGCCGGGGCCGAGTATGTCTGGCTGGATGAAGCGCATGTTGGGCAATGGCGCTACGCCGAAAACACCTTCCTCCACCCCATTGCCCTGGAAGTGGTGGGCGACACCGCCTATCTCCTCGACGGAGGGCGCGTCCTGGCCCAGCCCCTGACCCGGCCCGATCCGCCGTACCCGATCCTGGCCCCCGGCGACGATGTAGAAGGCGTCCGCGTCCTGGAGCCGCTGGATCTGGCCGCCGCCGGGGATACCCTTTTGACCCTGGACCGGGCCGGCGATGTCTACCGCTACGATCCGCGCCGCGATGCCTGGTCGTTGGAACGCTACGACCGCCCTCCCGGCGAGACCTCGGCCCACTATTTCGTCGCCCTGACCGGCGACGGTCAGGACCACTACCTGTTGGAAACCACCTACGAACAGGTCGTGCGCTTTGCCGACGGCGAGCGGGGCGGGGCCTGGGCCAAATTGCCCAAGAGCCGAGACGTGGATGTGAGCGTCGGCGATGCGGGCGTCTACGTTCTGACGCGGGCCATGAACAACCCCCTCGGCGACCTGCGGCTCTACCGGCAAGGCGGGGTGGCGGCCAAAGATTTCGCGCCGGGCCTGCCCCTGATGCACCCCCGCCAGGTGGTCGCCGCCGGAGAAACCGTCTACGTCTTGGATCGGGCCGGTCGCCGCCTGCTGGCCCTCGACCCGCGGAGCGGCGCATTACAAACCCTTTACCAATTCCCCGACCGCCGGGCCGTCGGCGCGGTGTGGGCCGACCCCGACGGCGGACGGCTCCTCCTGGCCGGGCGCGACACCCTCTACTTTGTCGGCCAACCGGAGCAAGCCGCCGAGATCGTCGGTGGGCCGCAGTTGACGCTCCCTCAACCCCACGACCCGGACCTTCTGGAGAGCCTGCGCGGCTACGCCGTGCCCATCGAGGGCGCACACCTCACCAACCGCGATTTTCAGATGCCCGGCGCACCGCGCCACTACCGCCTGGGCGTCCACGAGGGGATTGACTGGTACGGCCACACCGTCGGCGTGCCGGTGGACCGCAACACGCCGGTCCACGCCGTGGCCGATGGCGTGGTCATCCGCGCCCTGGTGGACTACCAACCCTTGACCGCAGCCCAGGCCGAGGCGTGGCGCGAACGCTGCCGGGCGGCGGGCTACACCCCGCCGGAAGTGCTGGACGGCTACCGGGGGCGGCAAGTGTGGATCGACCACGGCGGCGGAGTCGTCTCCCGCTACGCCCACCTGAGCCGCATCGAACCGGGCATCGTCGAGGGGGCGCAGGTGCGGCGGGGGCAGATCATCGCCTACGTGGGCAATTCGGGCACGCCCGCCTCGGTCAACAGCCGGACCGTTGAGGTCCACCTGCACCTGGAATTGTGGGTAGGCGAACATTTCGTCGGCCAATTCCTGCGGCCCATCGAAGCGCGGGAATGGCTGGGCAAGATATTGGTACACTAACGGCTAGCGGCCATAACGACGGACTGTATCTTGACAAACGCTTCCAACACAGGTACTATGTTATGGCTACAATAGATGACATCGTTGCCAAGATGCGGAAAAATCCCAGAGGGATCCGTTTCCGAGATCTATGCAAAGTGTGTGACTTTTACTTTGGTGAGGCCCGCCAGAAAAGCGGAAGCCATCGCATCTACGACTCCCTGGCAAGGGGATCCGCGAATCAACATTCAGAACCACAAGGGTATGGCGAAGGCTTATCAGGTGAGGCAAGTGCTGAAAGCCATTGCGCGATTGGAGTCACAGAATGATGCCGATGAATGACCGATATACCTATCGTGTAACCTGGTCAGAGGAAGATGGGGAGTACGTAGGCATTTGCGTCGAGTTCCCTAGTTTGAGCTGGCTGGCTCCTACGCCGGAGGCGGCCCTGGCGGGTATCCGGCGAGTGGTGACCGACGTTGTCGCCGATATGGAGGCCGGCGGTGAACGCATACCCAAACCGATTGCCCTTGGGCGTCACGATGATCCCATGAAACAAACCCGGTCAGATGTCTATCGCCACCCGGTGCTTGAAGCCGCAGAGCCGGTATAAGTTTCCACGTTGGGGAAGCCTGCCTTTGGAGAACGTATGACGAAAACGGTACTGCGTATTCTGGCATTGGTGGCGGTTGGGGCCATCATCATCGGCGGGGTGATAGCCTGGCAGCGGTATCGGGAGGCGCGGGCCGAGTACGACGCCTACCGCGCTTTGATCCAACCGGGCATCAAGATCGCCGGGGTGGATGTGGGCTGGCTCACGCCGGAACAGGCCAAAGAGCAGGTCTGGGAGCAGGTCGCCCGGCCCTACTACCGCGACTTTACCCTCTACTATCAAGGTGAAGCCATCCCCCTTTCCACGGAAAAAGTGCTGGGCCTGCACATCCCCCTAGACGAGATGGTGGCCGAGGCGGTGGCCGCCAGCCACCAATACGACTATTGGGAAGGGTTCAAACTGTGGGTTCGGGGGGAGGTGGAAACGCTGGACCTAAACATCCCCCTGCGCCTGGAATTTGATGAGGAAGCGGCCCGCCGCTTTTTGGAGGAGATAGCCGCCGACCGCGACATCCGGCCCGTGGAGCCGATGATTGACGTCCAGAACCGGACCTTCTACCCCGGTCGCCCCGGTCGCCGCCTGGAAGTGGAAAAACCGGCGGAGACGATCAACGCCTGGGTTCCCGATCCCACCCGCCGCGAGCTGGACCTGCCGGTGCGCATCCTGGAACCGGACCAAAGCCGTGCCCGCATCGAAGCCATGCTCAGCACCCTGGGGCCGGTCATGGCCCGCGATCCGATCCCGCCCCGCTTTTACACCGCCACCGTTCCCCTCAGCACCACCGTGGAGGCCACAGGGGAACTGACCTGGACCTTCCCCCATTTTGCCGAATACAGCGGCCCGTTGACCCAAACCACCGGCTTTTTCTTTGATCCCGGCGAGCCGGGTTACACCTTCAACGTGACCAAGGCCACCAGCCTGGTGATGCTTTCCCTGCGGGCGGGCGTGACCCACCCTTTCACCTTTGAAGCCGAGTTGGTCCCTCAGCCGCCCATCACCCCCGGCCTGTTGCTGCCGCCGCTGGAAGCCCGTCTGGCCCAATTCCCCGGCGTGACCGCCTTGCTGGTCAAAAACCTGGATACGGGGGAGACGATCTATGACAAGCACACCGATTACATCATGTCGGGGATGAGCGTGGTCAAGATCGGCATCATGGTTGAAGTCTATCGCTACTACGGCGGCGAGGTGGACGCCCAGACCCACCAAGAGATGCTGGACATGCTGGGCAGCTCCTCGTGTAACCCGTGTGCCAACCGGCTGATGGCCGCCGTGGGCAACGGCTCCGCCTACGAGGGCGCGGCCCGCGTCACCCGTACCATGCGCCGCCTGGGATTGCGCAACTTTTACATCTGCGCCCCCTTCCGCGTGGTGGAACGATGGGATGGGAACGGCGGCTTTGCCGGAGGCGGACGGCTCATCTGGGCCGCCTACCGTCAAGAGGCGGAACAGATCCCCCGTTACGACCGCTGCGTGCGGGCCACCCCCCGCGAAATGGCCAACCTCTTGGAAATGATTTACGACTGCACGCAGGATAGGGGCCTGTTGCGTGACGCCTACCCCAACATCTTTACCCCTCAGGTTTGCGAGGACATGGTGGACATCATGGCTGCCAACGACCTGCGCAACATGCTCGGCGCGGGCATCCCGGCGGAGGTCAAACTGGCCCACAAACACGGCTTTTCCGGCTATGATGTGCCCTGGGGCGATACCCGCGCCGAAGTGGGCATCGTCTACGCGCCGGGAGCCACCTGGCTCATCAGCTTCTACATCTGGGAGGATACCCCCTGGATCAACTGGGGGATCAACCAGCCCCTCTACCGCGACGTGAGCAACATGCTCTACAACTATTTCAGTCCCAACGACCCGTACTGGCCCTTGCCGCCCTGGGTTCCCCCGCCGGAAGAAAACACCCAAACGGTGATGTAGAAGGCAGCCCGTGCCCTCTGCCTCCAACCTTGCGCCGTTTGCCGCCTGCTGCCTTTTGGGTTATAATGGCCCGGCTATAGTCATATGAACGAGGAGTGGACATCATGGAGGTTTTGCTGCTACAAGACGTGGACCGGCTAGGCAAAGCAGGGGAGATCAAGCGCGTCGCCAACGGCTATGCCCGCAACTATCTCTTTCCCAAAGGGTTGGCCGTCTTGGCAACACCGGGGGCCATCAAACAGGCCAAGCTGCGCC
The DNA here is from genome assembly GCA_964593865.1 of uncultured Anaerolineaceae bacterium. Lineage (GTDB taxonomy): Bacteria > Chloroflexota > Anaerolineae > JAAYZQ01 > JAAYZQ01 > CAZQKE01. The sequence goes on from CAZQKE010000006.1 coordinate 13,433, forward strand.
AAGAAGCCCAGGCCCGTCGCAAGGCCAGGGAGCTGAGCGAAGCCCAAGCATTGGCCCAGGCGTTGGATGGGCTGGTCGTGACCTTTCGGGCGCGGGCCGGGGAAGGGGACCGTCTGTACGGCTCTATCACCAGTGCCCATATCGCCGAGGAGTTGGAAGCGCAGGTTGGTCAGCCTGTGGACCGGCGCAAGATTGAGCTGGAAGAACCGCTCAAAGAGCTGGGAACCCATGCGGTGACCGTCCGGCTGGCCGCCGGGGCGGAGGCCAAAGTCACCGTCGTCATTGAACGCGAGGAAGATTAGGGAAAGGCCGGGTAAACCCTGCGAGGGTTACGGCCTCTTTCCACACCTTTGCAGGGGCACAGGGTCGGCACGAACAAGGGCTTTCGTCCCAGCGATAGGGCTTGAGACCGCCGTAAGGCGGTCTTTTTCTATCCGGGGTGCACCCGCCGGCGGGGCGGGGTGAGCAGGTAGCGGCAAGGCGCATCCCCTGCCCCTTTGCCGCCGAGGGGCTGCGGCGTTACCCCCATCAACAAAAAGAGCAACTCCGCATCCATCAAACAGGGTTCCCGGTGCCGGCGGCTCACCTGACGGTAGGGGCAATTGACGTTGGTCAAGACATACCCATCCTCCGTCCTCTCCCAACGGGTCAAAAACCCCTGTCTTTCCAAGAACTCGGCAACCTGGCGTAGCCGCTCCTCAAAACTCTGGTCCGGCTCCGGGGGAGGAGCTTCGGAGGCCAACCGCGCAGCGATGCGGCGGAACATGGCCCTGACCTCCTGCTCCGGCAGCATTTCCTTGATCTCATCGAGCAAATAGTTGGCCAAGAGGCCGTGGTTTTGAGGAAACAGGTCATCGGCCGTTTCGGTCAGAGTATACACCAGGCGTGGACGGCCTACCCTGGTTGACCGGCGCACTTGGGAAGCGACGACCAGGTTCTGGGCCTGCAACACGTTCAGGTGATGGCGAATGGTCATAGGTGTCAGCCCTAGCCGCCGGGCCAGGTCTTCCACGGTGGCCTGTCGCTCTTCTCGGAGGATCTCTAAAATTCTCTGGCGTGTGTTTTGCATCATAGATGTTTCCTTTCCGCCCGGCTTTCCCAGGATAAGATATTCTAACACCCTTTTTTTGATTTGTCAATTCTTATCATCTTTACTGTGATAATCCCCCGGTCCGATTTTTGGTCCTGGGGTGCACCTGTGTTAGAATGCGGGAAAGCGCAGCGAGAAGGTTTACAGCCACGCCGGAAAGGCGCGGCTTGTGACCCGCACCGTTTGTGGAGTGGATGTCATGTGTGGGCGATTTACTTTGAGCGATCCCGATGCAGAGCAGCTATCCGCCCGGTTCGGGGTGGTGGCCGTGCCGGATTTGCGGCCCCGTTACAACATTGCACCAACCCAGCCGATAGCCGTCGTGCGCCTGGGGGGTTCTGCACGGGAGATGGTCATGTTGCGTTGGGGGTTGATCCCTTCCTGGGCCAAAGATCCGACCATCGGCGACCGATTGATCAACGCCCGTGCCGAGACCGTCGCCGAAAAGCCTTCTTTCCGATCCGCATTTCTGCGCCGCCGCTGCCTCATTGTGGCCGATGGTTTTTATGAATGGCAAAAAAGGCGGAGCGGCAAACAGCCTTATTACGTCCGCCTCCGAGAGGGGCAACTTTTCGCTTTCGCCGGGCTGTGGGAACGATGGACCGGCCCACAGGGGCAAGAGATTGAGTCATGCGTCCTACTGACGACTTCTCCAAACGACCTGCTCCGTCCCATTCATGATCGGATGCCGGTTATCCTGCACCCCGACGATTACGCCCTCTGGCTGGACCCGGCAGTAGACGACAGAACACGCTTGCAGGCCCTGTTACAGCCCTATCCCTCCGATGAGATGGAAGCTTACCCCGTGGGCCGTCGGGTGAACGATCCCCACAACGACGATCCCCGTTGCATTGAACCCCTGCCGACTCTGTTCCCGACCGGGTAATGGGCCGGGTGCATCGGCAGGATGCCCCGCGCAGGCCGGTGGGCATCACGCCTGAGACGCAGGATACCGTCTCAGCACCAGGCAGGCGTTCTGATTACCCATACCAAAAGAGTTCTTGAGCACCACGTCCAACCGCACCTTGCGCGGGGTATAGGGCACATAATCCAGATCACATTCGGGATCGGGCGTATCCAGGTTGATGGTCGGCGGGATAATCTGATCGCGGATCGCCATGACACACGCCAACGTTTCCATGGCCCCCGCCGCCCCTAGACCGTGGCCCAGCATGGACTTGCTGGCACTGACGGGGACCCGGTAAGCGCGTTCGCCAAAGACGGCCTTGATGGCTTTGGTCTCTGCTACATCTCCCAAAGGAGTGCCGGTCCCGTGGGCGTTGATATAATCTACATCCTCCGGCCCTAGCCCGGCGTCGGCCAATGCCTCCCGGATGGCCTTGATGGGGCCGTTCGGCTCCGGATTGGGAGCGATGGGATGGTAGCCGTCCGAATTGGCAGCATAGCCGATGATCTCGGCGTAGATGCGCGCTCCTCGCTTGAGAGCATGTTCTAAGCTCTCCACGACAAAGATGGCGGCCCCTTCGCTCATGATGAACCCATCCCGCTCGGCGTCAAAGGGGCGACATGCCGCAGCGGGATCGTGATTGCGGGTAGAGAGGGCACGCATCACGGCGAAGCTGGCGAAGGTCAGCGGCGTGAGGGTAGCTTCGCTGCCGCCGGTGATCATCACCTCTGCTTTTCCATGACGGATGACTTCGGCGGCGTCACCGATGGCCTGCGCCCCGGCGGCGCAGGCGGTGACGGTCGTGCTGTTGTATCCATGAAAACCAAAGGCACGGGCGATGCTGAAACTACCCATATTGGGTGGGAGAGCCAACAGGTGATTGGGTGAGACACGCATCAAACCTTTCTCCCCCAGACTGCGCAACCCATCCTCTACCTCAATAACGGTCCCCCCGACGGCCGTACCGGTCACGACGCCGACATTTTCTTTCTCTTCCGCCGAAAGGTGCAGGTCGGCATCTTCCAGGGCCATCTGGGTAGCGATGACGGCCATCTGGCTGAAACGGGCCATGCGCTTGGCCTCTTTGCGGCCCAGATAGTCGCGGGCATCAAAGCCTTTCAGCTGCCCTGCAATCTGACACGGGCAATCATCCAGCCCCGGCAGCTCAATGTGGTCAATTCCCGACCGCCCGGCCAGCAGCCCCTGCCAAGTATCCTCCGCCGTCAACCCCAGGGGAGTCAAGGCCCCAACTCCGGTGATGACAACGCGCCTTCTCTCCGTATCCATATGTGCTTCCCTCCAGGGAGATGATGTCGTTCGCGCCGGCAGGGCCGTACCGGCACGACCCCCGATATGGCAATTGGTATAACACACAATGAGGGGGGAAGTATCGCCCTTGGGGGACGAATTTTTCAAGAGAAGATTGAAAAAATTCCCCAAAAAACCAAAAAATTAGGTCGTGAAGCACATCCCCGGCCGACCTTCTTCCCCTTCCACGCGGAGACGACCGGGCCGAAAGCGGTTGACGACCCAGACGTTGGTCAGCAGATGGCGCGTCACCCGTTCCGTCGTCCAGCGCGAAGGTCCCCGGGCCAGGGCCAGGGGCAAGACGACCTGATCGGCCAAATGGCGGTCTAGGGCAGCGTCGCCGTGCAGGAATTCAATCAGGTCCAGGGCTGCTTCCTCGGCTACCCGCTCGGCGGGTTTGCCTCGGCGCCCCAGGGAGGTAAACCCGGCGACGCTATTGGCGAACTCGGCCCAGAGGAACACGACCGTGCCGGTCCCCTTGGCGGGTGCGTCCACTACCCGAAAACCGGCATTCACCCCGTTGGAGCGCAGCGTTTGGAGGGCAGCCCGCTCTTGGCGGATGCGGATATGCTTGGGCAGGTTGCTGCTGGCCGAAAGGCCCCGTACCCGCAGCAACTCACCCCGTTCCGCCAGATCCAAGCCGGTCAGCCTACCGCCGCCCTGGATGGTGGCTTGGACCTCCCCGCCGCCGACCGGATACCAACCCCATTTGCGGATGTTGACTTTGGCCCGCACCCCCATCCGAGCCAGCGTCGGCAAATACACCCGCTTGATGTAGTCAAAAGGCGGACTCCAGGGGACGTGCGTACCACCCCGCAGCGTCAGGTGGGAGGCCCCATCGGCCAGGGCCAAGGGTAAAAGGACCGTCTGCAAGATAAGGCTCACCGCCCCTGCGCTGCCTCCTTTGGCCGCCTGGGATACATCAAAGGTGTAGGTCCCGGCCTGGGGCGCAGAGCGGGGGACAAAGGTCAGCTCCTGGGAATCCGGTCTGGCTCCCGTGACCTGGGCGTTGCAAATCCTGGCGATGGCCCGCACGGCGGTCAGGTGCTGAGGCCGCAGCCCCGGCTTGCGCCGTCCGGCACGGATGTTGACCAGATGCACCGCCCGCCCTGTCAAGGCCGAAAGGGTCAAAGCGGTGCGCAGAATTTGGCCGCCTCCTTCACCGTAGGAGCCGTCAATCCCGATTACTTGATCCATCGTCTCTCCGGAACCGCCAAAGCGGGCCGTCCCCGAATGGGGCGCGAATACACGAATACGCCCGGCCCCAAGCCCGGAAGGAGCGACTTGAGCCACCGTCTCCGGCGCGAGCCGCCGGAGATCGGTAAACTCCCTCGCAGCTATCACCGCAGCACCGCACCGTCGGTCCGGGCCGGCGACGGCCCATTATAGCATAGCTCACCGGCGTCGCCAAATTGACCACACCCCGATACCTCGCCGTCGGGCAATATGTCGGGAATATGTCCAATTCTCTCTTCAAATTTGACAGCTACCCCCAAAGTGCTATAATGTGGGCTTGCAGTGTTTCGGGACGGTGTCGCCCTGTTACCCTCACCGGTTGTCAGCGATGAGTCAATCCGGAGTATCCGATCCAAATTGAGGAGGAAACAAGTTGAGTCTCAAAGATTTCAAGGCTCTGCGCATTAGCCTCGCCTCCCCGGAGCAGATCCGTTCCTGGTCCTATGGCGAAGTCACCAAGCCGGAAACCATCAACTACCGACGGCTGCGCCCCGAAAGGGACGGCCTATTTTGTGAGGCGATCTTTGGGCCGACCAAAGATTGGCAGTGCGCGTGCGGCAAATACAAACACGTTCGCTTCCGCGGTGTCACCTGCGAACGGTGCGGTGTGGAGGTGACACGCTCTTCCGTTCGGCGTGAACGGATGGGGCACATTGAATTGGCTGCTCCTGTGGCCCACATCTGGTACACCCGCCGTGTGCCCAGCTACCTGGGCTTGCTGCTGGATATTTCCCGCCGGGATATGGATCGGGTCCTCTATTTTGCCCAATACATCATCAGCTTCGTGGATGAAGAAGCCCGGATCAAAGCCCTGCGGCGGTTGGACGATGAGCTGGCCCGCGACAGCATCCGAGCCGAACGCGACATGGCCGACAAGATCGCCGAGATTGACCTGCGGCTCAAAGAGGCATTGGAAAACCTTCAGCGCCGTCGTCGGCAGCGCGAAGCGGAATTGGAGGAAGAGGGCGCGGCCTTGACCGATGCCGTGACCAAAGAGGTCCTCGGCGTCCGCCGCCGCCTGGAGGAAATGGTGGGCCAGGAAGCACCGGAAGACATCGGGTTGAGCTTCTGCGAAGAGCCGATTGTGACCGCCGGGGAAACGGTCCAACACGCCCATCTTTCCAAGCCCCAGGAACTGGCAGCGGCGCGCCTGGACGAGATCAAAGAAGAGATCCGGCAAAAGATGGAAGACGTGGCCCTTCGTATCTCGGCGGAGGGTGATCAGCTCACCCACGAGGCGAACCAGGCCAAAGAGATCCTACGCGAGCGTCTGGCCCAGCAGCTGGCCCGTTTGGAGGCCGAGATAGATGAGAAAAAGGAGGAACTGCGCAGCCTGAAGCAAAAAACCCTCCTGACCGAAAGCCGTTATCACGAACTGCACGACCGCTGGGGGCACGTATTCCGTGCGGCCATGGGGGCGGAAGCGTTCCTTGACATCTGCAAGCAGGTGGACCTGGATGCGGAGGCCAAAAATCTGCGGATGAAAATGCGCACCAGCCGCTCCAAACAGATGCGCAAAAAGGTCACCAAACGCTTGGAGGTGGTGGAAGCGTTGCGCAAGAGCGGCAACCGCCCCGAATGGATGATCCTCCAAGTCCTGCCGGTCATCCCGCCCGAACTACGGCCCATGATCCAATTGGACGGCGGTCGCTTTGCCACCTCCGACCTGAACGACCTGTACCGCCGCGTTGTGAACCGCAACAACCGACTCAAACGCCTGCTGGATTTGGGCGCACCCGATGTCATCATCCGCAACGAAAAGCGCATGTTGCAAGAGGCGGTGGATTCGCTCATTGACAACAGCCGCCGGGGCAAAGCGGTTTCGGCCCGTGGCCGCCGCCCTCTCAAATCCCTTTCCGACATGCTCAAGGGCAAACAGGGCCGCTTCCGCCGCAACCTGCTGGGCAAGCGTGTGGATTATTCGGGGCGGTCGGTCATCGTCATCGGCCCCGATCTGGAGCTGCACCAGTGCGGCTTGCCCAAGAGCATGGCGTTGGAGCTGTTCCAGCCCTTTGTCATCAACCGTCTGGTTGAGTACAACTATGCCATCAACGTCAAGGGGGCCAAGCGGATCATTGAACAACGGCGCCCGGAGGTGTGGGAGGTGCTGGCCGAAGTAGTCCAGGAGCGGCCCGTCCTGCTGAACCGCGCCCCCACCCTGCACCGGTTGGGCATCCAAGCCTTTGAGCCGGTGCTGGTGGATGGCGACGCCATTCAGATCCACCCTCTCGTCTGTGCCGCCTTCAACGCCGACTTTGACGGTGACCAGATGGCCGTCCATGTCCCCCTTTCCAAAAAGGCGGTGGAGGAAGCGCGGGAGCTGATGCTTTCCAGCCGAAACCTCCTCAAACCGGCCAGCGGTGAGCCGATTGTCGGCCCGGCCAAGGACATGGTGCTGGGCTGCTACTACATGACGATGGAACGACAAGCAGCCCGACAACAAGAAGGCCCTCTGCCCACTTTCGGCAATCTGGAGGAGGTGCGCTTGGCTTATGAGCTGGAAAAGATTGACCTGCACCAGCCGATCCGAGTGCGCTTCCGTAGCTGGATTGACGATGAGCCGCTGGACTTTTTGGACCTGAGCGATGAGGTCCGCGAAGCCTTGCAGGCGGCGTCCCTTTCCCGCGTCGGCCAGGTGCTGGATCTGCTGGAGGCGGGGCGGCTGGAAGCCGTTACCGGGCTGGATGAAAGCGACCGCCGGGAAATCCTTGACCTGCTGGAGGCGGTGAACTACCAACCAGAAGACCGAAGCGATGATCCTTACATTGAGACGACCACAGGGCGGGTAATCTTCAACCTGGCCTTGCCTCCCCAGCTCCGCTTCATCAACGATACCATGGACAAGGGCAAGTTGCAAAACCTGGTGGGCGTCTGCTATCACCGCTTGGGGATGGCCGCAACCGCCGAATTCGTGGACAACATCAAGGACATCGGCTTCCACTATGCGACCAAGTCGGGCGTCAGCATCGCCGTCAGCGACATCACCGTACCTCCCGAAAAGGAGATCATCATCCGCTTGGTGCAGGATGAGGTCAACCGGGTGGAGCACCAATACCGGCGCGGTCTCATCACCGAGGATGAGCAGTACATGCGCACCGTGGAACTGTGGACCAAAGCCACCGACGACATCACCGAGGCGGTGGCCAAACACCTGGACCCCGAAGGTCCGATCCGGATCATGGCCGTTTCCGGCGCGACCAAGGGCAGCTTCACCCCCATCCGCCAGCTGGCCGGGATGCGCGGCCTGATGGCCGACCCGGCCGGGCGCATCATCGCCCTCCCCATCCGCTCCAACTTCCGGGAGGGACTGACGGCCCTGGAATACTTTATCTCCACCCACGGCGCCCGCAAGGGCCTGGCCGATACGGCCCTGCGCACCGCCGACGCCGGATACCTGACCCGTCGCCTGGTGGACGTAGCCCAAGAGGTGATCATTGATGCCGAAGACTGCGGAACCCGCTCCGGTATCTGGATCACGTTGGAAGACAGCAAAAAGATGGGCCAGACCATGGCCGAGCGGGTGTGGGGCCGCATCACCCTCCGCCCCGTAGTCAATCCCCAAACCGGCGAGATCATCGTCAACGCCGGGGAGATGATCGAAAAGGAACAGGCCGAAACCATCCAAGAACTGGGCATTGAACAGGTGTACGTCCGTTCGCCGCTGACCTGCGAACTGCGCTACGGCCTGTGCGCCGCCTGCTACGGGCGCGATCTGGCCCGCGGCGGCCTCATCAAGGTCGGCGAAGCGGTGGGGACCATCGCCGCCCAATCCATCGGCGAGCCGGGCACGCAGCTAACCCTGCGCACCTTCCATACCGGCGGTGTGGCCGGGACCTCGGACATTACCCACGGCTTGCCCCGCGTCCAAGAGCTCTTTGAGGCCCGCATCCCCAAAGGCGAAGCGGTGATCTCCGATATTGATGGGCGGGTGGAACTGCGCCAGGAAGAAGGAGTGCGGATGATCAGGGTGGTGCACACCGAGGTCTTTACCCACGAGTACCCCATCCCCCGTAACTACCGCATTCTGGTTGAAGATGAGCAGGCGATCAACGAAGGGGATGTGCTGGCCCGGTACGGCGAGCGGACCATCGTCAGCGAGCACGCAGGTCGCATCTTTGTTGAACCGGCAGCGATCCTGATCACCCCGCCCGATTCAAACTACCCGGTGGAGATTCCGCTGCCGGCCAACTACCGGCCGCTGGTGGAAGACGGGCAGGTTGTGGAAGAGGGGGAAGCGGTTGCCCAATACGGAGCACGGCAGCTCACGGCCAGCGTCGGCGGCAAAGTAGAAGTGCGGCGGCAAACCGTTATCTACGTCCGGCGGGAAGAGCGGGAAGAACGGGAATACGAGATCTCCACCACGGCCCGCCTGCAGGTAGAAGAAGGCGAATTCGTCAAGGCCGGGCAGCAGCTGACCGAAGGCTCCATCAACCCCACCCGTCTGTTGCGCATCCTGGGGCGCGAAGCAGCCCGCCTCTACCTGCTGACCGAAATCCAGCGGGTGTACCGCAGCCAGGGCGTCAACATCAGCGACAAACACATTGAGGTCATCATCCGCCAGATGACCAACAAAGTCCGCGTCATCCAACCGGGCGATACCGACTTGCTGCCGGGCGAGTTGGTCAACCACCAGGTCTTCAACGACATCAATCAAGAAGTCGTCCGAGCCGGGGGACAACGGGCCACGGCCCGCCCGGTGCTGCTGGGCATCACCAAAGCGGCCCTCAACACCGAAAGCTTCCTATCCGGTGCCTCGTTCCAGCATACCATCAACGTCCTGGCCCAGGCGGCCATCGCAGGTAAGGTGGATCGGCTCTACGGCTTGAAGGAAAACGTCATCATCGGCAAATTGATCCCGGCAGGGACCGGTTACCGCGGGCCGCGGGATCAACGAGACCGGGCCATTGCGGCGCGGGCATCCTCCCCCACCGCCACCTGGGCGGCAGCCGGGGATTAGACAGATCGCCCAAGGCCGGGGACGACATCCGTCCCCGGCCTTTTTGATCCCCCACCGGGCACGGTACATTATCACGTCCAAAAGTACTAGACGGGGCGACCGTAAAACCGACCTTTTGGCCTTCCCCTTTTCTCCCCTGTGGACGATGACACCCGGCCTGCCATATGCTATAATGGCGGGAAGAGGGATGCCATGACCGTGCAAAAGATCCTCATCGTAGACGACGATATTGACTTTCGCGAAGGGCTACAAATGGTCCTCAGCGACTATGTGGGCAGCGTATTGACCGCCGACAACGACGCGCAAGCCGCCGCCGTCGCCGCTTCCCTGCGCCCCGATGTGGTCCTCATTGACCCCCAGGCCGGAGGACTGGAGACCGCCCGGCGGCTCAAAGCCCGCTTCCCCCGGATGCGCGTGATCCTGCTCTCCGTCTTTGACCGTTACTTACGGGCCGCTTTGGAGATCGGCGCCGATGGCTACCTGCTCAAAGGCTGTTCCACCGAGGAACTGTTGGCCGCGATCCGTCGTCCCGCCGGCAGCGTCGAGACGATGGCCGCGTGAGGAAGGAGGGATGAGTATCGGACAAGGGGGAGGTAAAAAAGTGGCGTTCATACCCGATTCCGTGAACGGTATGGATTGAGGCAAAAGCAAAGGAGGGAGGAAAAATGAAACGGATCGTGCATTGGCTCTTGATCTTTGCCCTGTTGGCCGCGTTCCTGGCGGCCTGCGGCCCGACGCCGGAGCCGACCAAAGCCCCGGAACCGACCAAGGCTGCCGCCGAGGAACCGACCAAAGCTCCGGAGCCGGAGGCCAAAGAGGTGACCATGGTCATCGGCTACACCACATCCCAAACCGGCAAGTACAACGTCTCCTCCACCCGCCAGGTCAACGGCCTGACCCTGTGGATGAACGAAGTCAACGATGCCGGGGGCATCAAGCTCAGCGACGGCACGGTCATCAAGTTCAAGGCCGTGACCTATGACGACGAAAGCAACAAGGACCGCGTCCAGGAGCTGTACACCCGCCTGGCCACCGAGGACAATGCCGATTTTCTCATCAGCCCCTATTCCAGCGGCCTGACCGCCGCCGCCGCCCTCATCGCCGAGCAATACGGCAAGATCATGATCACCACCGGCGCAGCCTCCGACGCTACCTACAAAGAAGGCTACACCCTCATCTTCCAGGTCTACACCCCCGCCAGCCGCTACTTGACCGGCGCGGTGGACCTGCTGGCCCAATTGGACCCCGATCTCAAGAAGGTCGCCTTTGTCTACGAAAACACCAAATTCGCCACCAGCGTTGTGGAAGCGGCCAAAGCCTATGCCGAAGAACAGGGCTACGACATCGTGCTCTTTGAGGGCTATGACGCCGAAACGACCGACTTTGGGCCGTTCATTGAAAAGATCAAGCAATCGGGGGCGGAAGCGGTCCTGGGCGGCGGCCACTTTCAGGATGGTAGCACCTTTGCCCGCCAGGTCCATGAGAAAGGCGTAGAGATCAAGTTCTTCACCTTGCTGGTCGCCCCGCCGGAGCCGGACTTTGCCGACCTGGGCGAAGCCGCCGTGGGCGTTATCGGTCCCAGCCAGTGGGAGCCGCTGGCCCACTTTACCCCGGAAGCGGCGAAGGAAGCCGGTGTTGAGTGGTTCGGCAAGTCGGGCGACGAGTTCGTGGAAGCATACAAAGCGGCCTACAACGAGGAGCCGTCCTACCACTCCATGGGGGGCTATGCTGCCGGGCAGGTCCTGCAAAAAGCGATCATGGATGCCGATTCGACCGACCCGGAGGCCATCAAAGCGGCCATGGACGCGATGGACATCCTGACCGCCTACGGGCGCATCAAGTTTGAAACCAGTCCGGAGGCCCACGGCCTACAGATCGGCCACAGCATGGTCTACATCCAGTGGCAAAAGGACGACGCCGGCAACCTGGTCAAGCAGGTGGTCTGGCCGCCGGAGGGCAAAACCGCCGAGCCGCTTTATCCCAAGCCGTAGCAGTACAACCTGGCCCAAGACCCTAAAGGTTTCGAAAACCTTTAGGGTCTTGGGGTTTGCGAGGAGATGCGTATGCTGGTTCCTTCTCTGGTAGATGGGCTGCTGCTGGGATTTGTATACGGTATCGCAGCCATGGGGCTTTCGCTGATCTGGGGGGTGATGAACGTCATCAACCTGTCCCACGGTCCCATCATCGCCCTGGGCATGTTCGGCGTCTATCTGGTGTTCAACGCCATCGGCTTGAACCCCTACCTGACCCTGGTGTTGGTGGCGGTCATGGGACTGCTGCTGGGCATCTTGATTTATTGGGTGGCCGTCCACCGCGTCATCAACGCCCCACACCTCTCCACCCTGCTGGCCACCTTTTCCGTCAACATGATCATCGTCGGCATCGGCACGGCGGTCTTTACCACCTCCCCCCGCAACGTGGACTTTACCCTGGGGAGCATCACCCTGGGACCCATTACCCTGCCCTGGACCCGCATCCTGGCCGCCCTTGCCGCCGGGGTGGTGACGGTCCTGCTCTACCTCTTTCTCTACCGCACGCCGCCCGGCAAGGCCATCCGCGCCGTGACCGACAACCGGGCCGCCGCCGAGCTGATGGGCATCCCCACCAACTGGATGCTGGCCCTCAGCTTCGGTTTGGGCACGATGCTGGCCGCCATTTCGGGCGGGTTGATCGCCACCTTCTTCCCCTTCACCATCCTGGCCGGTGGTTCCTACGAACTCAAAAGTTTCGTCATTTGCGTCTTGGGTGGCCTGGGCAACCCCCTGGGCGCGCTCATCGGCGGGTTGCTGCTGGGCGCGTTGGAAGGCATCATCCCGGCCTTTATGGAGACTTCCTGGGTCCCGGTCTTGGAATTCATCCTCTTTGTCCTCATCCTTCTGGTGCGGCCCCAGGGCCTGTTGGGGAGCAAGACATGAGCAAACAGTTGAAAAGCCCTGGATTGTGGTTGTCGCTGGCGATTGTCGTTGCTTTTGGCCTGTGGCCTGCTCTGGCCGGGAACAAAGCCTACGCCCGCGAAACGACCTTTACCATCCTCAAAGCGGTCGCCTTGGCTTCCAGCCTGAACATCCTACTGGGCTATACCGGCTACGTCAGCTTCGGCCACATTGTCTTTTTCGGATTGGGAGGCTATGTGGGCTTTTACCTGATGGAAGTCCACGGCCTGCATCTGGCGGTCGCCGTGCTGGCCGGGGGGCTGAGCGCGGCCCTGTTGGCCTTCCTGCTGGGCAAAGCGATCCTGCGGCTGCGCGGGGCCTATTTCGCCCTGGCGACCATCGGCGTCAACGAAGCGGTCCGCGCTTTTATCAAGAATTTTGATCCCTTTGGCGGGCCGATCGGCATGACCCTCAACTTCCAGGTCTACAAAGCCTACGGCGGCCCCGACCGCGCTTTGTGGATCGCCTATATCGCCACGGCCCTGCTCACCCTGGTCATCGTCCTGGTCAGCTTCCTGGTCAAAACCTCCCGCTTTGGCCTGGGGCTGATGGCCATCCGCGAAAATGAGGATGCCGCCGAGGTGATGGGCGTCGTCGCCCCCAACGCCAAAACCTGGGCCTATGTCCTTTCGGCCCTCTTTCCGGGCATGATCGGCGTCCTCTTTTTCTTCAAGAACGGCAACATTGAGCCGGGCGATGCCTTTGTCCTCCACCAATCTATTGAAGCGATTGTGATGGTCATGCTCGGCGGCCAGGGGACGGTGCTGGGGCCGATTCTCGGCGCGGCGGCTTACCAGCGTCTGCGCGGATTGCTGTTGGTCAGCCCCTTGTTCAAAAATATCCAGCTGGCCGTCGCCGGGGTGCTCCTGCTGATCATCGTCCTCTTTGTCCCGGCGGGCGTGATCGGCTGGCTGCGGGGTCGTTTCCCCCGCCTGCGGAGGGTGTTGGAATGAGCGCACAACCGATCCTTCAGGTCCGGGATGTTTCCAAGCGGTTCGGGGGGTTGCAAGCCCTCTCCCACGTGACCTTTGACCTGCCGCCGGGCCAGATCCTGGGGTTGATCGGCCCCAACGGCGCGGGCAAGACGACCCTGTTCAACTGCATCAACGGCATCTATACCCCGGAAGAGGGCCGCATCTTTTTCAGAGACCGCGAGATCACCGGCTGGAAGCCTTACCACGTGGCCCGCCTGGGCCTGGCCCGCACCCACCAGATCGTCCAGCCCCTCAATGAGCTGACCGTGCGGGAAAATGTGATGGCCGGGGCTTGCTTTGGGCACGAACAGCATTCCCTGAGCGAGGCCGAAAAGATCGCCGATGAGGTATTAGAGTTCGTGGGCCTGGCCGAACGGCGCGATATGCTGGCCCACAGCCTCAACGTCGCCCAAAAGAAGCGGCTGGAATTGGCCCGCGCCCTGGCCGCCCGCCCCTACCTGCTCCTGCTGGATGAGGTGCTGGCCGGACTCAACCCCACCGAGATCGCCGAAATGGTCGAGGTCGTGCGCGGCATCCGCGATCAGGGCGTGACCATCCTCATCATTGAGCACGTCATGCACGCCTTGATGAACGTCTCCGACCGAGTCATCGTGCTGGATTACGGCCAGCAGATCGCCGAGGGCACGCCCGACGAGGTGGCCAACGATCCCAAAGTCATCGAAGCCTACCTGGGCGATCCGGAACTGGCGGAGCGGTTGATGGGGGA
>CAZQKE010000007.1:0-13564 GCA_964593865.1 uncultured Anaerolineaceae bacterium
CACTTTGGGGCGGCGGGGCAGGTCTTCGTAGCGGACGTAGGGTAATTCATCCCAGTAAAGGGTCAGGAAATCGCGGAGGTTGCGGTTGGGGCGGCGGGGCAGGACCGGCAGGGCCTGGGGGTAAAGTTTCCAGGCCGCCAGCTGGGAGGCCAGGCCGTCGAAATCTGTGTTTTCGTGGGTCAAAATCAATTGCACGGCAGGTCCCTTCCGATCTTCTCGGCAGGGTCATTATAGCATTCTCGGAGGATTTGCGCAACACCTTCCCCGAAAAGAATGCAGGCCGTCCACGAATAGGACGCGAATGCACGAATGCGCCCGGCCCGGGTTGGAACCGCCAAGACGCCAAGAGCGCGAAGGTTTTCTTTTTCTCCTTCCCTTTGCGGCCTTTGCGCCTTCGCGGTTCAGATTTTGGAACCGCCAAGACGCGAAGGACGCGAAGGTTTTTTACTTTTTCTTCCTTCCTTTGCGCTCTTTGCGCCTTCGCGGTTCAAATCTTGGAACCGCCAAAGGGGGCCGTCCACGAAACGGACGCGAATACACGAATGCACGAATACGCCCGGTCACAGGGCCGAAAGGAGCGACTGGAGTCGCCACCGCCCTCGGCAGCTCTCGCCCGGAGATTTTCATCCTTGATGGTGAACCGGGGATCGGTCCGCTTCCTGCAAAGCAGGACTCCCGCCAAGATTCCATGCCGGAAGGCGGCGTCCGCCGAGGGGAGGTTGATTGATTTTACACGGCCGCGCACCTTTGGCAAAGGCCGTGGGATAATGCACCTGCCCCGGCAAAGCGTCAAGGCGGACGCATTACGGAGAAACCGAGGGAACGCCCGGTGTCCCGGCGTCAACGTCGCCAAGCAGCTCGTAGCTTGGTCAGGGCATCGGCATAGGCTTGGTAGGCCCGCGGTCCATAAAGGACGAAACGCACCAATTCTATCCCGCTGTTCGGCCGGGAAACCAGGTAGTCATGCACCGTTTGTAGAGCGATGGGCGCGGCCTCCTCCAGGGGGTAGCCGTAAGCACCCGTACTGATGGAAGGAAAGGCCACGCTGCGCACGCCTTTTTCGGTAGCGACTTCCAAGCTGCGGCGGTAGGCACTGGCCAAAAGTTTCGCCGCTCGCTCCTTCCCCTCACGCCGGTAAATGGGGCCGACGGCGTGGATGACGTACCGCGCCTTGAGTCGCCCGCCGGTGGTGATCTTGGCATCACCGGTCGCACAGCCCCCTAACTTGCGGCATTCGGCCAGGATCGCCGGTCCCCCGGCACGGTGGATGGCTCCGTCCACCCCACCGCCGCCCAGCAGCGAGTTGTTGGCCGCGTTGACGATGGCTTCCGTGTCCTGCTGGGTGATGTCCCCCTGGACCAGTTCCAGCGTTGTGCCGTTGATCTTGATCTGCATCATTTTACGCCCCCCACATTTGCCAAAGTAGCCAACCGCCCAAGCCCAGCATCAGCAGGCCACACCCCGTCAGCGACCGCCGGTACCACACTTCGGAAAGGGCACCGCTCCGGCGGCTGACCGCCCAGGCGATAGCCATTTTGGAACCGATCAGCAATGCGTAGAAGGGTAGCAAGAAGGCCAAAGCGTGCCACGGCGAGAGCCGCCAGCCGCCGACCAACGTCGGTCCGCCCACCGTCGCCCAAAAGAGGTAAGGGTGGGGATTGAGGGCGTTGACCAGCACACCGCGCCCCAACTCCCGTCTTGGTTGGGCGATGCCCTCTTGACCGGGCAAGGCAGCCTTTCGGGCCGAGCGCAGCGTCTCGAGACCCAGCCAAATGACGACCAAGCCGCCGAGCGTGCCGACCCAGCGCAGCGCAGTCTCTGAAAGGAGGTTCGCCAGGAGGACCGATAGGGCAATGATGGGCAAATCGGTCAGGAGAGGTGCAAGGGCTACGCGCAGACCGCCGCCCAAACCGCTTCGCAGCGTTGCGGTGATCACCAATGCCAACAGAGGGCCGGGACTGATCCCCGCGCTCAAGCCCATACCCACCCCGAAGAGGAAATAGGTTTCCATCGCGGTTATTGTACCGCAAGGGGTGGAAAATCGCAAGAGGTACACCCGGAGATTCCCACACGGCTGCCCAAGTGCACACCGGGTTCACCGCGGAGGCACCGAGAGCGCGGAAAATCAACCCCTCCTCGGCACATTCCACCTCTGCGGTGTGAAACTTTGCGAATGTCCTGAAACATATACCTGCAGCCTGGCGATGCACTCGCCCTAACATGTGATCTTGCCAGATCGTCTCAAATGGGGTACAATAGAATTCACCTTGCCCAAGGAGGACGCCGATGTCGGAGCTTGTCCAGGACGAACGCACATACCGCAAAATCATCAACTCGTGGTGCATGTACGACTGGGCCAATTCGGCCTTTGCCACCACCATCATGTCGGCCATGTTCCCACCGTTCTACCGTTCCTTAGCCACCGCCGCCGGGCTGCGCGAGGCCGACGCTACCGCTGCCTGGGCTTACACCACCTCCATTGCCCTGTTGCTGGTAGCCATCCTGGCTCCCATCCTGGGGGCCATCTCGGACCATACCGGCGGCAAGAAACGCTACATCGCCTTTTTCGCCGGGCTGGGCATCGTGGGCACGGGGTTGTTCGTGTTCCTGGGCGACGATACCTACATCTTGGGGTCCATCCTGTTCATCATCGGCAATGTGGGCTTTGCCGGGGCCAACATCTTTTACGAATCGCTTTTGCCCCACATTGCCAAAAAGGACGACATTGACCAGATTTCAACCAAGGGCTATGCCCTGGGCTATGTGGGCGGCGGCACGCTGCTCATCGTCAACGTCCTGTGGGTGATGAAGCCGGAGCTGTTTTTCATGCCCGGCGTGGGCTTTGCCCTGCGGGCTTCCTTCTTTAGCGTAGCGGTCTGGTGGGCATTGTTCTCCATCCCCCTCTTTCGCAACGTGCCGGAACCGCCGGTGGTGCGGGAGCAGGAACAGGGCGTCAACGTGGTCAAGGCCGGGTTTGGCCGCCTGATCCGCACTTTTCGCCAGATCACGCGCTACAAGCAGTTGCTCATCTTTCTCATTGCCTTTTGGATCTACAACGACGGCATCGGTACGATTATCAAGATGGCAACGGCCTACGGCGATGAGATCGGGATCGGTGTAACCGAGATGACCATTGCCCTGATTGTGACCCAGTTCGTGGGCATTCCCTTTTCCTTTGCCTTTGGCTGGCTGGCCAAGCGGCTGGGAACCAAGCGATCTATCCTACTGGGGTTGGGCGTGTACACCTTGATCTCCATCGCCGGTTTCTTTATGAGCACGGCGACCCACTTTTTCATCCTGGCCTTTATGGTCGGCACGGTGCAGGGCGGTTCCCAGGCCCTCAGCCGCTCCCTTTACGGCTCGATGGTTCCCAAGAGCCAGTCCGCCGAGTTCTTTGGTTTTTTCAGCACCAGCAGCAAGTTCGCGGGCATCTTTGGGCCGCTGCTTTTTGGTGTGGTCGGGCAGTTGGCCGGGGGCAGCCGCCTGAGCATCATCTCCCTGGTGATCTTTTTCATCGTCGGCGGCTTTTTGCTGACCCGCGTGGATGTGGAGGAGGGCCGCCGGGTGGCCCGCGAGGAGGACGCTGCCCTGGGGCTGACGGTTGCTTGATCCGGTGCGTTGAGGGGGTATGCAGTGAGGGAGATTGCTCAGGCCAAACGGGATCTGGACAACTTGCTACGTAAACTGATTGTGCAGGATAAACGCCGCAAGACGCCCATCCAACCGCAGGTGATCACCCCTCAGGAGCTGGCCGAACGTTTATGGGGCGAACCTTTCTTGACCGAGATCGTGGAGAAAGGTAAGGTGCTGTACGATGCCCAGAGAGTCTCTGCTGCCGGTTGACCGGTTTGCCAAAACCGAGCGGGATCCACGTCGGGTGGGTGTGCTGCTTGCCGACAACGGCGTAGAAGGTACAGGCTTTCATCTGCAACGGGCGGCTGAGAAATACAAGGAAAGATGTGGCCGGCAGTTGTGAGTGCCGACCGCATGAGCGGGCGGTGGCCGTGCCGCCGTCCACGGATGCCCCGCGGATACACGGATGGGGCCGCGCGGATTCGTAGACGGTCCGTCGTTTTCGGGGGGTGAGCTATTTGCGATTTTTGCGGAGGTACAGGATGGAGCGCCGCACGAACGGTAATGAGCGCAATGTGGCGCAAGCCGGAGGCTTGCGCTTCTTGAAAATCAACTTTCCGCTGGTTCTAACCGTCTTCTTCCTGGCCCTGGCCGGGCTGCTGATCCTTTCGTTCGCCGGGGGCGGACAGGTGCAGGCTCAGGCAGGCACGGGGGTTATCCGCGTGGCCCCTTCGGGCAGCGACGCGCCCGGCTGTGGCGGCACGGCCAACCCTTGCCGGACCATCCAATACGCCGTGGGGCAGGCCGCCGGGGGCGACGAGATCCACATTGCCACTTTTGATGTACTGCTCGGTATGCCGCCCGTGACGACCACGGCCCACTATACCGGCACGGGGGCCAACGTCGTCGCGCTGGACAGAGACCTGACGCTGCGCGGCGGCTATGTCTATGCCCATTCGACCGTTCCGCCGCTCAACCTCTGGACGCCGGGGCCGGTCCCCGCGCCGGTGGATGGTGAAAAGGCGCGGCGGGTGCTTTCGGTGGGCAACGGTGTCACGGTCACGGTGGAACTGCTGGCCCTGGTCAACGGCCAGGCCGAGCGGGGCGGCAATCTTTACGCCGAGGATGCCACCCTGCGCCTGGTGGCCACGCCGATCCTGAGCGGGGCGGCGACCTACGGCGGCGGCCTCTACCTGAAAAACTGCCATGTGTCTTTTGATCCCGGTGACCTAGATTGGCAGAGCCTGTTGGGAGTCAGCGGCTTGCTCCTGGTGCGGGGCAACGAGGCCCAATACGGCGGGGGGCTGTATGTGGAGGGCGGGCAACCTGTGCTGACCGGGTTGGGCGTCCTCTCCAACACGGCTGCTGCCGACGGCGGCGGCTTCTACCTGCAAGGGGGGCATCCAACCGTCGCCGGGGGACTGGTGCGGGACAACAGCGCAGCACGGGGCGGTGGCTTCTTTTTGGCCGATAGCGCGGCCCGCATCGCGGCGATGGCCGTCTATTCCAACACCGCCGCCGACGGCGCAGGGCTGTACCTGGACGGCCCTCTGACCTTGAATCCCCTGGATGTCCCCATCGTTGCCAATAGCTACGTGCGTTTCAACCGGACGACGGGCAGCCAGGGCGGGGGGTTGTACCTGCGTCAGGCCATTGCCGGCCTGGTCAACAACGTCATCGCCCAGAACCAGGCCGCCGAGGGCGCGGGCCTTTACCTGTGGGCCTCTTCGCCGCAGATCTTTCACAACACCATCGCCGAAAACAAAGGGGACAGCGGCCTCTACCTGACCCACCAACCCGGCTCCATCTGGCCGCCGCAGCCGCCCATCCCCAGCTGGCCTTCCGTCACCAATACCGTCATCGCCAGCCACACGGTGGGAGTTTATGTGGACTCAACCGGCCTGCCCTACCCCTTTGAGAACCGGGCCGATCTGGATGGGACGCTGTGGTGGGCCAACGGCAGCGACACCGCCGGACCGGGCCGGGTGGTGCGCGCGCATGACGTGAACGGCGATCCGCGCTTTACCTGCACCGGGACCCTGCCCGGTTGCCTGAACCCCTACCACATCCTCACCGACTCGGCGGCGGTGGACGCCGGGGTGGTCGTCGCCCTGACGCTGCCCGGCACGGATCAATTCGTGGATATTGACGGCCAGCTGCGGCCTTCGGGCGAGGGGTACGACATCGGCGCCGACGAGGTGGTGAGCGACGCCTACAGTGTCTGGCTCCTGCCGCCCCTCTCGGTGCAGTTGGCCCAGCCGGGCCAGACGGTGACCCACACCCACCGCCTGCTCAACACCGGCCTGCAAACCGATACCTACGACCTGAGCATCCACAGCGATAGCGGCTGGGCCACGCTGCTGACCCTCAGCCCTATCACCTTGAGTCCCCAATCCAGCGCAACGGTGCAGGTGCGCGTGGCCGTTCCGGCGGCGGCCACCGAGGGGATGAGCGATACGACCCGCATCACCGCTACTTCCCGCGCCGAAACCGACCGCCGTGCCCTGGCCCTGGACATCACCCGCGTCCCCGGTGGAGGCAGGGCCGACCTGATCCTGGCCGAGTACGTCACACCGACGGTCGTCGAGCCGGGCGGCGCGGTGCGCTACACCTTTGTCCTGACCAACGGCGGGCCGCTGACCCGGTCGTTGGCCGTCACCCTGACCGCGACACATGCGCCCACGCGGGCCATCGGCTCCTGGACCCTGCCGGGCGGGTGCGGCGGAGATGCAACGCGGGGCCTGTTTACCTGTACCCTGACGCTGCCGGGGGGCAGTGTGCCGCTCAGCTACACCCTGGACCTGGTCCTCACCACCACCGAAACCTACAGCGGCCTGCTGGTCGGCGGGGCGGCAGTCGCCTTGCCCCCCGATGTCGCCGATCCCAACCCGCTGAACAACGCCGCCCAGGCAACGGTAGCCATCACCGAAACGGCGGTCACGCGGGAATTCATCTATCTGCCGCTGGTGATGAAAAATGAGGAGTAATGGTACTAGGAGAGGAGCCATCATGCAAACCCTGACGGTCACAATGGATCTGCCCCGTGATCTGCTGGGGGCGCTGGATACCCCGTTGACCAGACTGGAAGCTCGCTTGCGAGAGTTGATTGCTTTGGAGCTGTTTCGGGAAGGGCGCATCTCATCCGGCAAAGGGGCCGAACTGCTGGGCATTTCCAAGATAGAATTCGCAAATCTGTTGAGCCGACATGGGTTGAACTATTTCACCGAGACGCCGGAAGAACTGGTCCTTGAAGTAGAAACGGCCGAACGCTTGTTGTCCGAGGACGTTCCTTGATGATCGTCGTCGCCAATGCCGGGCCGTTGATCGCCCTGGCCCGGATCGGTCAACTGGGTTTGTTGCGTGCCTTGTACGGTCGGCTGCATATCCCCCAGGCGGTGTGGCGCGAGGTGGTGGAACTCGGCCAAGGCAAGATCGGCGCCTCCGAGGTGGGACTTGCAGATTGGATCAAGGTGGTCCCGGTTCAGGACAAAATGGCCGTGCGGATTCTGCGCGGGCGGCTGGATCCGGGTGAAAGTCAGTCCATCGTTCTGGCCTTGGAGATCGGGGCCGACCTGCTGTTGATGGACGAAGCCCGAGGTCGCCGCGTTGCAGAGATGCAAGGCTTGCACATCACCGGTACGATTGGCACGTTGCTTGTGGCGAAAAGACGGGGGATGCTGACAGAAGTGACATCGCTGCTGGATGAACTCCAAGTCGCCGGATTCCGCATGAGTCGCGCTTTGTACCGCGCTGCTTGCACTCTGGCCGGAGAACTCTAGACGGAGCGACTATGGCAACCAACGTATACGACATACTCAAAGAGCGGGGATTCGTCGAACAGGTCTCCGACGAAGAAGGGCTGCGGGCTGCATTGGAGCAGCCCATCACCTGCTATGTCGGTTTCGACCCGACCGCCGATAGCTTCCACGTGGGCCACCTGGTGCCCATTATGGCCCTGGCCCATTTTCAACGCCACGGCCACCGGCCCATCGCCATCATGGGCGGCGGGACGGGCATGATCGGCGACCCCAGCGACAAGGACGAGATGCGCAAGCTGCTCAGCGTGGAGCAGATTGACGCCAACATCGCCCGGCTCAAGGAGCAGATGGCCCGCTTGCTCGATTTTTCCGAGGGCCGGGCGTTGATGCTCAACAACGGCGACTGGCTGCGGCCCCTCAACTATCTGGAATTTCTGCGGGATATTGGCCGCCATTTCAGCGTCAACCGGATGCTGGCCGCCGAAGGCTACCGCCGCCGGTATGAGAGCGAGGGCGGGCTGAATTTCCTGGAATTCAACTATCAACTGCTCCAGGCTTATGATTTCTTGCACGTCTACCGCGAGTACGGCTGCATCCTACAGGCCGGGGGCAACGACCAGTGGGGCAACATTCTGGCCGGTGTGGACCTGATCCGCCGCGTGGAGGGAGGGCAGGCGTTTGCCATGACTTATCCCCTCCTCACCACTGCCTCCGGGGCCAAGATGGGCAAAACGGCCCAAGGCGCGGTCTGGCTTGACCCGGAACGGGTATCGCCCTACGAATATTACCAGTTCTGGATCAACACCGAAGACGCCGATGTGGAGCGGTTCCTGGCCATGTTCACCTTCTTGCCGATGGAGCAGGTGCGGGAACTGGGACGGCTCACCGGGGCCGACATCCGCCGGGCCAAGGAGGTGCTGGCCTTTGAAGCGACCAAAATCCTCCACGGCGAAGAGGCGGCCCGCCAGGCCCAAGAAGCCTCCCGCCGCTTGTTCGGCGGCGGTGGCGTCAGCGAAGCAATTCCTACCACCACAGTCGACGCGGCCACGCTGGAAGCGGGTATCCCGGCCCCGGCCCTGTTCCAACAGGTGGGCCTTTGCCGCTCTCGGAGCGAGGCCCGGCGGCTGATCCGACAGGGAGGGGCGTATGTCAACGGCGAACCGGTGGGCAGTGTGGACGCCCTGATCACCACCGCCCACCTGACCGAGCAGGGCATTCTCCTGCGGGCGGGGAAGAAGCGCTACCATCGGGTGACGGTTGGCGGGTAAAGATGCGAGATGCCCTGGATGCGGGAATATGGACCCGCAACCGTTGACCGGCGCGATAGCTGCGTGAAGTAGGGCCGGGGGTGAAAGTGCCGGTTGCTGCGCGGGACCGGGGGTCCGTGCGGCAGTAGCACAAGCCTCCGGCTTGGCGCAATTTCTGACTTGCTACAGACCGCAATCTGGCGCAAGAGGCGCGGGCGGCCAACGGTCCGCCAGATGCGGTTTCAACGGCGCATTTTTACACATCGCAACACATGGAGACGCCGACATGAAAGACGGACAATCGCTGGAGACGCTTATCCGGAGCCGCACGGCCCGCCTGGTTGTCATCGGCCTGGGCTACGTAGGGCTGCCGGTGGCATCTAGCTTCGCCCAGGTGGGATTCCCGGTGGTCGGCCTGGATATAGACGCGGGCAAGGTGGCTAAAATCAACGCCGGGGAATGCCCTATCGAAGGCCGGGAACCGGGACTGGCGGAGTTGGTCAAAGAGGTTGTCGCCGCCGGGCGGCTGAGGGCAACGACGGACTATGCCGTGTGTCGCCAGGCCGACATTGTCCTGATCGCCGTGGAGACCCCCATAGACAGCGTCCATCAGCCACGGTACAGGGCCTTGCGTGCGGCACTGCGCTCGCTGGAGCCGAATCTAAAGCCGGGGACGATGGTGATCGTGGAGTCCACCATTGCACCGGGGACGATGGACCGGCTGGTACGCCCGACGCTGGAGCAACGGGGCAAGCGGCGCAGCGGGGTGGATTTTCATCTGGTGCATTGCCCGGAGCGGGTGATGCCCGGTCGGCTGCTGGGCAATTTGACCCGGATGAGTCGCGTCGTGGGGGGCGATACGCCGGAAGCGGCCCGGCTGGCGCAAGAATTCTACCGCCATGTCGTCAAGGCCGATTTGGACCCGGTGGATTGCGTGACGGCCGAACTGGTCAAAACGGCCGAGAACGCCTACCGGGACGTGCAGATTGCATTTGCCAACGAGCTGGCACTTATCTGCGAGCATGTGGGGGCGGACGTGTGGCAGGTACGGGATCTGATCAACAAGAGTCCGGGGCGGAATGTGTTGTTCCCCGGAGCCGGTGTGGGCGGGCATTGCATCCCCAAAGACCCCTGGCTATTGGCCTACAGCACCGGCGATTCATTGCGTGCTAAGCTCATCCCGGCGGCCCGCGAAGTCAACGACTATATGCCGCTCCACATGGCCGAGCTGACCATCGAGGCGATGGACGAGGTCGGTGTGGAGATTGAGGAAGCACGTGTAGCGGTACTGGGCTATGCCTATCTGGAAAACTCGGACGACACGCGCAACTCTCCCAGTGTGATGCTGGTCAGCCGGTTGGAAGAGCTGGGGGCGCAGGTGTGCATCCATGATCCTTATGTGACCGAGTACAGCGGCTCCCTGGAGGAACGGGTGCGGGGCTGCGACGCAGCTGTAATCATGGTGAAACATGACCAATACCGCCAACTGCCCCTGGCTCGCTTGAAGGAATGGCTGGCGCACCCGGTGTTGGTGGACGGTCGGCACGTGTTTGACCGCGAGGAGGCGGTGGCGGCCGGGTTTGTCTTTCGCGGCGTGGGCATAGGGGGTGGTGTGCAACAGGCCGCTCACAAAAAGGACCTCGGGGCTTCACGGAAGCCCGCTACCAGGTGAGCAGTGTCCCATGAGCCTCGCTCGACGGAGCGTCACGTCGGTCTCCTGGAACGTTTTAGCCAACGGCAGCAGGATCGTCATTATGTTCGCGCGGTCGGTGCTGCTGGCCCGTCTGCTACCGGTGGAGACCTTTGGCGTCTACACTCTGGCCGGTTCGGTGATCGGCCTGACGGTGATGTTTCCCAAATTCGGCATGGGGGGAGCTTTTATCCACCGCGCCCGCGAGACGGAGGACGAAGCCCAAGCAGCAGCCGTCCATTTCACCCTCAAGCTGATCTTTACCGCCCTGTGGGTGATGCTCCTGATCGGCGGAGCCTTGCTCTTTACCGACGGGGAAACACGGCTGGCCCTGGTGGTGTTGGCCCTGACCACCGGCGGTCTGGAGCTATCGCAGACTCCGCGTCTGATCCTGATGCGCCGGGTGGTGCACCGGCGGTTGGCCCTCATTCAGTTTCTCAACGCCGTGCTGACCACCGTCGTAGCCGTGGGGTTGGCCCGGCAGGGAGCGACGATCTGGGCTTTGCTGGCGACCGACCTGGTCACTTTTTTGCTGAACACCGTCGCCCTGTATGTGTGGCGGCCGGTCTGGCGACCCCGGCTGGCATGGGTGCCGCCGGTCATGCGCTACTACTTGCGCTTTGGCAGCCGCAATCTCGTGGCCGTGCTGTTGTCGCGCGCCCTGGACCGCGTGGATGACCTGTGGGCCGGCATCTTCTTGGGCAAGACGGCCTTGGGATTCTACTCGCGGGCTTACACCTTTGCCACCTACCCTCGCGGGGTGCTGGCGACCCCCGTCAATCAGGTCGCTATGGGGACATACGCCGAACTGACTGGTGATCGACGACATCTATCGCAGGCATTTTTCCGGGTCAACGCCTTTCTGATTCGCAGCGGCTTTTTGTTTGCCGGGCTGCTGTGGCTGGTGGCCCCCGAATTCATCCGCCTGTTGTTGGGTGAAAAGTGGCTGCCCATGTTGCCCGCTTTTCGGCTGATGCTGATCTTTACTCTGTTCGACCCGATCAAGGTGACGGTCAGCACTCTGTTCGTGGCGGTGGGCAAGCCAGAGCAAGTGGTCTGGGCCAGAGTGATTCAGCTAGTTGTGCTGGTGAGTGGGTTGTTCTTGTTGGGCTTGTCGTGGGGCATCACCGGCGTTGCCTTAGCGGTAGATCTGATGTTGGTGACGGGCATTGCTCTGTTGTTCTGGATGGCACGAGCATACGTCGACTTTTCGGTCCGACGGTTGCTCGTCGTACCAGGGGGGGCGTTAGCGGTGGGGATGTTGCTGGGATACGGTGCTGGCAACCTTCCCGCCGTGATTGCTTCTGACTGGACATCGGGGTTAGTGAAAGGGATCGCCTTTTCTATCCTATATGGGTTAATTTTGCTGGCGCTGGAGCGTCGCCAATTATTGGAGATGATGACCGGGATGCGCCGAGCACTGGCTAGAGCGAAAGAAGATGATGCGTAACGCTCTTTTCTAAATGCGGCCGTTGGCTGCTATAAGCACATCTGCTAAAAGTCTGAAAGGCTTGGGAAGATTCCACACTGTAAAAAGGATCATAGATGGCAACTGAGTGGTACCCTACGGGCAATTCACATACCCAGATCGGATATGATACAGATTGGTTTGTCCTAGATGTCGGCAGCGGTCACAATCCACATCCTCGTGCCGATGTCCTTGTGGACAAGTTTCCTCTGGACAATCCCGAGATCTCTGGACGCTCGGGGCGGGACGTTGTACTCCCCCACAATAAAGTTTTCGTTGTGGCCGATGCTACAGCAATGCCTTTTCGCGACAAAAGTTTTGACTTTGTTATCTGCTCCCACGTCGCAGAGCATATCGAGCATATTGACAAATTCTGCTCTGAACTAAATCGAATCGGAAAACGGGGTTATTTGGAGACACCCAGTAAATTTGCAGAAATTTTACGTCACCCTCCCTATCATATTTGGTACGTTTCAAATGCAAGCGGTATTTTGATTTTTGAACCTGCACCGCGCGATTACCCATTGGGTTGGTTTGGAAAACTATTTTTCAGCCTCTATTTTTACAAAGGTGTTCAGCTACAAGGAAAAGAGGTCTTTAATTTTTCATATGGATGCCCAAAACCCTGGCATTATTTCTTGGTCTTGTTACGTAAAGTGCTGGTTTGGTCCTGGAGATCGTTAAGACACCTCACCTACACCCGTTTTCAATGGGAAAGTAGTTTCTCATGGGAGGTGAGAAAGTGAGACAGAATGCTCTCTGGTTTCAAAAATACGCTTACAACGTGACATCGCAATTCGGGGAAGATGGCATCATCCAGCAAGCCCTGCAGATCATAGGCGATAATGATGGTTGGTGCGTCGAATTTGGCGCATCGGATGGAGTGAATCTGAGCAATACCTATAACCTTATCAACAATATGGGATACACCGGGGTATTGATTGAAGGGGATAAGCTCAGATTCCGATCTCTTGTAGAACACTACCGGGCACACAGAAACGTCACCCTAATCAACACCTTTGTTGGTTTTGAACAAGAAGATTGTCTAGACACAATTCTTGAAAAAATTCCTGGCATTCCTGCAAACTTTGATCTTCTTTCAATAGATATTGATGGCAACGATTATCATGTTTGGAAAGCCGTACAACGCTATAAGCCCAAAATCGTCGTCATAGAATATAATCCTACAATTCCTAACGCAGTGGAGTTTGTCCAAGTTCCGGATATGCGGGTCACTCACGGAAGCAGTATCTTGTCGATCTGCAAGCTGGCAGAACGGAAAGGGTATGAGTTGATCGCCGTTACCCAAGCTAACGCTATCTTTGTGGATTCCCTCTACTATGAATTGTTCGGGATTGAGGACAACTCAATCGCAGTGATGCGAGAGGATGAATCCAACATAACCTACATTTTCAGTGGTTATGATGGCACTCTTTTCATAAGAGGGTATGGGAGATTACGTTGGCATGGCATTCCTATTTCTGAACATAAAATTCAACAATTGCCCAAATTTCTGCGGACTTTTCCTCAGAATTACAGCTCGTTCCAAAGGTTCTGCTTCAAACTGTACAAATATCTCCGCAAGAAGATTGATGCGGGATAGCACTATTGCCTATCCCGCACTTGGAGAGTCATAGGAAGCGGCGGGGTGAACTCAAAACCACGAATCGCCATCTGCCAACCTAGTATCATCCTGGGCGGGCGTTTGCGGGTCATCTTGGGCATTGTGGACATTCTCAACCGGGCCGGGATCGTCCCTGACATTTTGACCACCCGCTTGGCCTTTGACCCGGTCCAGGTGATGGACAAGTACGGCCGTTCCCTGCAG
>CAZQKE010000008.1:0-38578 GCA_964593865.1 uncultured Anaerolineaceae bacterium
GTGCACGACTGGCTCAACCAGATAGGCGGCGCGGAGGATGTCTTGGAAGCGTTGGTGGAAATGTTCCCCGGCGCGCCCATCTACACCTCCATCTACTGGCGAAAGGGAATGCCCGCCGCCTACCGCGATTGGGACATCCGCACGACCTGGATGGACCGCCTGCCGGGCATCTACCGCCACCACCAACCCTACTTGCTACTCTACCCGTTGGCCTTTGGCGGGCTGCGGCTGGAAGGATACGACCTGGTCATTTCCAACAAGAGCGCGTTTTGCCTGGGGGTGCGCACCCCGCCGGAGACGCATCACCTGTGCTACTGCCTGACGCCGACCCGCTTCGTATGGAATTTTGACGCCTATGTCGGGCGGGAACAGGTGGGCGGAGTTGCTCAACGGCTGGTGCGCCCCTTCCTGGGCCGATTGCAACGTTGGGAGCGGGCTGCTGCCGAAAGGGTGGACTCGTTCGTCGCCATCTCCCACGAGGTGCAAAAGCGCATCCGGCGGTTCTACGGGCGCGATTCGGTGGTCATCTACCCGCCGGTGGATACCGGGCGGTTCACGCCGGGGGAGGACCACGACAACTATTTCCTCATCGTCTCGCGGCTGATCCCCTACAAACGCATTGACCTGGCGGTGCAGGCGTTCCGTGAGCTGGGCCTGCCCCTCTGGATCGCGGGCGACGGCCGCGACCGGGCCAACCTGGAAGCCCTGGCCGGACCGAACGTGCGCTTTCTGGGGTACGTGCCCGATGCGGACCTGCCGGAGTTGATGGCCCGCTGCCGGGCCTTCATCTTTCCCGGCCTGGAGGATTTTGGCATCGCGCCGGTGCAGGCCATGGCCGCCGGCCGCCCGGTGATCGCCTACGCCGGGGGCGGCGCGCTGGACTATGTGGTGGAAGGCGTCACCGGCCTGTTTTTCCGGGAGCAAACGCCCGCATCGCTGGCCGAGGCGGTGCAGCGGTTCGATGACGCCGCCTTTGACCCGGCGGCCATCCGCTCCCACGCAGAACGATTTGACACTGCGATTTTCAAGCAACGGCTGGGGAGCTTGATCGCCCAAGCCCTGGGGGATGATTGATGAAGGCGGAGTCGGAACGGCACACGGATTCCACGGATACGCCGGAATCTCCATCCGTGAAACCGGTTTTCCTCCGTGTGCTACAGGATTTGTTGGCCTGGGAGATCAAGACAACCGGCATTCGCATTGCATAATCTTGGGGAAAAGCGAAATGGAACTGAAACAGTATTGGCGCATCGTCCGGCGGCGGTGGTGGCTCATCGCTGCGCTGCTGGGCATCGTCCTCGTGGTCAGCCTGGTGACCTACCGCCCACCGACTCCCGTCTACCGGGCCACCATGCGCTTCGCCATCGGCATCAAAGGGGAAGAACCGGTGTACGCCGTCTCCGGCGAGGGCCGCTCCGACGCCTGGTTGGCCTCCGAGTATCTGGCCGACGACCTGAGCGAGGTGCTCAAAGGCGGCGATTTCGCCGCCCGCATCGGCCGGCAGGTGGGCTTTCCCGTACCCGCGGGAACCATTTTCGCCAGCCGTGAGCACCGCATCATGACCGTCACCATCACCTGGCCCGACCGGGACCAGGTCCAGGCCATTGCCGAGGCGGTGGGCGCGGCGGTCGCCGACGGCGGGGCCGACTACTTCCCCCAGCTGGCCGACGTCCAGGCCCAGGCGGTGCTCATTGACGGGCCGGGCATCGGGCAGGTGGGCCGCAGCCTCAAGGAGAAGCTGGACCTGCCCTTGCGCCTGTTTGTGGCCCTGGTCGCGGGGGTGGCCCTGGCCTTCTTGTGGGACTACCTGGATGACACCATCCGTGACCGGTCCGAGGTGGAGGCCCTGGGCGTGACCGTCCTGGGCGAGATCCCGCGCAAGGGCAAGGCAAAAAGCCCCTGAGCCACAAGTTTGGGGATCGCTGCTTTTTGTGTTACAATCGGCCGGGACAAATAGTTACCGGAAAATCTGTCATAGACAAAAGCGGAGGCGTGTGTGGAATTTCGTGAATACTGGCATATCGCCATCAGGCGCGGCTGGATCGTCTTGCTGGTCGCGGTCGTAGCCGCCGTAGCCGCCCTGGGCGTCAGTTTTCTGATGCCCAAAACCTACAAGGCCACCATCCAACTCAGCGTCAACCCGGCGCGGGCCGATTGGGGTTTGAGCCAGGCGACCAAAGACCTGCTGCGCAACTATGTGCTCAACATCAAAAGCCATCGCATGACCCAGGAGGCCATTGACCGCGCCCAACTGGACATGAGCACCTACGACTTTTTGGCCAACCTGGATGTCAGCGAGGACTCTTCCAACCTGAGCATCACCATCCAGGCCGAAAGCCACGACCCCGAAGAGGCGCGGCTCATGGCCCAGACGCTGGCCGACGTGTTCGTCGAGGAGCGGGAGCAATGGAACGCCGAGCAAGACAAGCGGGACCGGATTTACGTAACAAAAGTAGATGACATCCGCGACGTGCCTTTGGCCTCCCCCAAGCCCAAACTCAACATGCTGGCCGGGGCCATCTTTGGAGCCATCATCGGCGGCATCATCGTTTTCTTCCTGGAATGGCTCAACGCCGACCTGTTGCAATCGGTGGCCGATGTGGAAAAGGCGGTAGGTGTGAGCGTGCTGGGGGCCATCCCCGCCGGCAGCGAGACCGGCTCCGCGAAACGCAAGTGGGGACTGCCGGGCTGGGTGGATTCGGCCCTGGCCTTCACCTTCTTGGTGGGGGTGGTCATCGGCACTGCCCTGGGAGCAATAATCGTGGGATTGTTATGAAATCACGCCCTTATGGTAAGCCCATTGCTATCTTGCCGTCGGTTGAAGATACAGCAGAAATAGAACGGCTGCTGCTGGCCTATTCACCCCAACTTCAAGACACCTTGCGAACCGCCCAGCAACAGATCCGAGAAGGACAGGGCATTTCACATGCCGATTTCTGGCATGAAGTGGAAATTGAAACTCACACCCAGGTGGAAACCCATGAATGAAAATCAAAATATTCTCATCACCATCTCCGAACCCCGCTCGCCCATCAGCGAGGCATACCGCACCCTGCGGACCAACCTGGACTTTGCCGGGTTGGATCGCGCGCTCAAGACGTTGGTCGTCACCTCGGCGGGAGTGGGCGAGGGCAAGACGACCACGTTAGCCAACCTGGCCGTCGTCTCGGCTCAGGCAGGCCGCCGGGTGATCCTGGTAGACGCCGACCTGCGGCGTCCGACCCTGCACCGGATCTTTGGCCTGCCGAACGAGATGGGATTGACAACGATGATGCGCGACGAAGAAGCCCTGGCCGCCCCGCCGCTGCAAGCCACCGGGGTCGAAGGCTTGTCGGTGCTGACCAGCGGCCCCCTGCCCCCCAACCCGGCGGACCTGATGGGATCGCGGCGCATGGAAGAGGTGATCGCTGCCCTATCGGAGCGGGCCGACCAGGTGCTGTTCGATACGCCGCCGGTCGTCGCCGTCACCGACGCGGCGGTGCTGGCCACCAAAGTAGACGGCGTGCTACTGGTCATCGGCGCGGGCAAAACCCGGCGGGACCAGGCGCGGGCCGCCGTGCAACGGCTGGAGCAGATCAACGCCCGACTGGTGGGTGCGGTGCTCACCAACGCCGAGATGGGAGCAACGTTCAAAGGGTACTACTAAGAAAATAGCGGTTGAAACCGCCCCCGACGCGGGCCGAATTTTCATTTCCGTCGGCTTTCTCGGAAAGAACCATGTCC
Organism: uncultured Anaerolineaceae bacterium; assembly: GCA_964593865.1. Taxonomy (GTDB): domain Bacteria; phylum Chloroflexota; class Anaerolineae; order JAAYZQ01; family JAAYZQ01; genus CAZQKE01. The sequence goes on from CAZQKE010000008.1 coordinate 3,724, forward strand.
CACCGCGAACGGGTGTACCGAACCGAAGCCATCGTCCTGCGGCGGACCGATTTCGGCGAAGCGGACCGCCTGCTGACCGTGTTCACCCCCGCTCGCGGCAAGATCAAGCTCATTGCCAAAGGCGCGCGCAAGCCGAGCAGCCGCAAGAGCGGCCACGTGGAGCTGTTCAGCCACGGGCAATTCCTGGTGGCCGTGGGCCGCAACCTGGACATTCTCACCCAGGCGGAGACCGTTGAGCCGTACCTGCCGCTGCGGGAAGACCTGCTGCGCACGACCTACGCCTACTATGTGGCCGAGCTGGCCGACGCCTTCACCGCCGAGGGGGATGAGAACCGCCCCCTGTTTGACTTGCTCAAGGATGCTTTTGGCTGGCTGTGCGAGGCCCCGGACCTGGCCCTGGTCGCCCGCTATTACGAACTGCACCTGCTGGGCCTGGTCGGCTATCAGCCGCAACTGTTCGTCTGCCTGGGGTGCAAAAAGCGGTTGGAGCCGGAAGACCGTTACTTTCTGAGTGCAGCCGAGGGCGGCGTTCTGTGCCCCCGCTGCGGGCGTGACCGGCGGGGCGCGATGGAACTCTCGCTCAACGCCCTCAAGGTGTTGCGCTTTTTGCAGACCCGCGACTGGGAAACCTGCCGCCTGCTGCGCCTCAGCCCGGCCGGCCACGCCGAAGTCGAACGGCTGATGAACCATTACCTGACCTATCATCTGGAACGCAGGCTCAAATCGGTGGACTTTATCCATCGGCTGCGGCGGCAAATGGAGATCGAGAACGCAGGATAACAGACGGCAAAAGAGATTCTGCTTTTGATACAAGAATCGCCCGCGGGGACGTAACCGACCATTTGGACATTCCGCGATCAACGCTGATGAAAACATTGTTTGGAAAGTGAGACCATCCTGCCATGCACATCCGCGAGTATCAAACCTGGCTCCAAGCCTACGACAAAGCCCGGGGTTGGGACCGAGTCGCCCCGGTCCATACCCTGCTTCACCTTGTTGAAGAGATCGGCGAAGTGGCCCGCGAGGTGGGATACCTGGAAGGCTACCGCGACACCGACGATGCCGAGGCCGCCCGCGTCCGCCTGGCCGGGGAGCTGGCCGACGCCGCGACCTTCCTCTACAAACTGGCCTACCAGTGCGGCATAGACCTGGAAGATGCCCTACGGGCCAACATGGTCAAGGCCGAACGCCGCTACAGCGTCGAAGCCGGTCGGGCCGAGATGGAACGCTACCTGCACCGCCAGGAGGAGAACCTGACCCGCTTGCACTCTCCCACCGAGGATACCACCTTCCCACCTGCCGATCATCGCCTTACCGGAACTCCGCTTTGACAAAAGAGGCCGACTGTGTTACCATAGTCGCCGTTGACAACCGAGACTGGACACTCATCCAGAGGGGTGGAGGGACCGGCCCAGTGAAGCCCCGGCAACCAGTTGGATGTTGCATAGGAGCGTTGACATCCGACCAGGTGCCAATTCCGGCAGGCACGCAAGGGCGTGGCCTGAAAGATGAGGGCTAATAGACACAGAAAAGGCTCTCATTGCGAGAGCCTTTTTCAGTAATGGCCCCTAATAAGCTCCAAACAGGAGAGGAACCAATGCGCACGATTGAGTGGGATCCCAAAGGCGTAGTCAAGATGATAGATCAACGGCAGTTGCCGCTGGACTATGTAGTGGTAGAGTTTGATGACTACCGCGATGTAGCCGTTGCCATCCGCGAGATGTACATTCGCGGCGCACCGGCCATCGGTGCAGCAGCAGCCTTTGGCCTGGCCCTGGCCGCTACCCAAAGCCGAGCAACAACCCGCGAAGGCCTGTTGGCCGACCTAGAACAGGCTGCCGAGGTCTTGCGGGCTACCCGGCCCACGGCGGTCAACCTCTTTTGGGCCATCGAACGGATGCTGCGGGCAGCCCGATCCTCGGCCCAGGCAACGGTTGCCGGGCTGGTGGAGGAACTGATCGCCGAGGCACAGCGCATCGCCGATGAGGACGTGGAAATCAACAAACGCATGGGGGAACACGGGGCGACACTTATTGAAGACGGCTTCAACATCCTGACCCACTGCAACGCCGGAGCGTTGGCAACGGTGGATTACGGCACGGCCCTGGCCCCCATCCGCACCGCCCACGCCCAGGGCAAAAAGATCCACGTCTGGGTAGATGAGACGCGCCCACGCCTACAAGGGGCACGCATCACCGCCTGGGAGCTGCTGCGTGACGGAATCCCCATGACCCTCATTGCCGACAATGTGGCCGGACACTTGATGCGCACCGGTCAAGTGGACCTGGTACTGGTCGGCTCCGACCGGACGGCAGCCAACGGCGACGTGGTGAACAAGATCGGGACCTACAAACTGGCGGTAGTCGCCAAAGAGAACGGTATCCCCTTCTACGCCGTCGTGCCCACCTCAACCATTGACCTGACGGTCCCCGACGGCGACGCCATCCCCATTGAGGAGCGGGATGCCCGTGAAGTGACTCACGTGCGCGACTGCCAAATCGCACCCGACGGTGTGCCGGTGCTCAACGTAGCCTTTGACGTGACCCCCCACCGTTACGTGACCGGCATCATCACCGAAAACGGCATTGCCTATCCCCCCTTCCGCACGAACCTACGGCGGATGGTGACAGGGGCATGAAAACGGCCCGTTTTTGATGAAAACTACGCTTTAGGAGAGAAACCATGAGCATTGTCGTGACCGGCTCCGTCGCTTTTGATTACTTGATGTCCTTTCCGGGGCGTTTCAGCGAGCATATCCTACCGGATCAGATTCAACACATCAGCCTCAGTATCTTGGTGGATTCAATGCGCAAAGAGCGGGGCGGCTGTGCCCCCAACATCGCCTACAATTTGGCCTTGCTGGGCGAACGGCCCACGGTCATGGCCACCGTAGGGCAGGATTTCGCCGAATATCGCGCCTGGTTGGAGGAGGCAGGGGTGGACACTTCGGCCATGGTCGTCATCGAAGATGATTTTACCGCCTCCTGCTTCATCAACACAGACAAGGATAACAACCAGATCGTCTCCTTTTATAGCGGGGCCATGCGGCGGGCCGATCAACTCTCTTTTCACGACCTAGACGATGTCCAGATCGCCATCATCTCGCCCAACGCCCCGGCGGCCATGGTCAAATATGTCCGCGAATGCCAAGAACTGGACATCCCCTACATTTACGACCCCAGCCAGCAGATCGTCTGGCTCGACGGAGAAGATCTGTTGACCGGCAGCCGAGGAGCACGGGTGTTGATCTGCAATGAGTATGAATTCGGCATGATCAAAAAGAAAACCGGGCTGACAGAAGAGGAGTTGCTGACATTGCCCCAAGCAACTATCATCACCCGCGGGGCAGACGGCTCAACGATCTATGCCGAGGGACAGGAGCTGCACATTCCTGCCGTGCCGCCGGAGCCGATGGCCGAACCAACCGGCGTAGGCGACGCCTACCGTGCCGGGCTGATCAAAGGGCTGCTCCACAACCTGCCCTGGGAAACGACGGGCCGCATTGCGACCCTGGCCGCGACCTACGTGCTAGAACAGTACGGCACACAAGCACACCGCTACTCGCTGGAAGAATTCCTTGACCGTTATCACCGCGTCTTCGGGGAGACGATCACGTTATGACACCGTCGGCAACACGCTTGGCTGCAGCCGAGGAAGGAAAGCGGCTATGCCTATCCAATCCATACCGGCCGTCGGATGAAAAGAGCAAAAACCACTTTCGCCGGGCAGGACAAAGGGTACGGCAACTTTACAATCCTGGGGCCGAATCCCATCCGCGGCGCCGTACCCCGTCGGCCAAAACAATATCGCCTGTGCAAGATTCCAACGAATCAATCAAAGGAGAGAGTAAATGACCCAAGAGTATGATGTCAAAGACATCGGCTTGGCCGAAGCAGGCCAAAACCGCATCGAATGGGCCGAGCAGGAAATGCCGGTCCTACGCCTCATCCGCGAGCGGTTTGAAAAAGAAAAACCGTTGGAAGGGGTACGCATTGCCGCCTGTTTGCACGTCACAACAGAGACGGCCAACCTCATGCGCACCCTCAAAGCGGGCGGAGCCGACGTGCGGCTCTGTGCCAGCAACCCCCTGAGCACCCAGGACGATGTAGCAGCTGCCCTGGTCGCCCACTACGACGTGCCGGTTTTCGCCATCAAAGGCGAGGACCACGACACCTACTACCGCCATATCCGACAAGCCATTGCCCACAGCCCCCAGCTGACCATGGATGACGGAGCCGATACGGTAGGCATCCTGCACAAGGAACGTACCGACCTGTTGCCCGGCATCATCGGCGGCACGGAAGAGACAACTACGGGTGTCATCCGCCTGCGGGCTATGGCTGCCGACGGCGTGCTGCATTACCCCATCATCGCCGTCAACGATGCCATGACCAAGCACTTTTTTGACAACCGTTACGGCACAGGCCAGAGCACCATCGACGGCATCATCCGCGCCACCAACATCCTGCTCGCAGGCAAGACGGTCGTCGTCGCCGGGTACGGCTGGTGCAGCCGTGGGATCGCCATGCGGGCCGAGGGCATGGGGGCCAACGTCGTTGTCACCGAAATAGACCCCCTTCGGGCACTGGAAGCGGTGATGGACGGCTACCGGGTAATGCCCATGTACGAAGCAGCACGGCTAGGCGACATCTTTATCACTTCCACCGGTAACAAAAACGTCATTGACAAACATCACTTTGAGGTGATGAAAGATGGAGCCATCGTCGCCAATTCGGGCCATTTCAACGTGGAGATCAACATCCCGGCCCTGCAAGAACTGGCCGTTTCGGTCCACAAGCCGCGTCCCTTCGTCGAACAATTCACCCTGGCCGACGGTCGCCGCATCTCACTGCTGGGTGAAGGGCGCCTCATCAACCTGGCCGCCGCCGAGGGCCATCCCAGCGCGGTGATGGACATGAGCTTCGCCAACCAGGCCCTCTGCGCCGAATACATGGTCCAACATGCTACCGAACTGGAGAAAACGGTCTACCCCGTGCCGGAGGAGATTGACAAAGAGATCGCCCGCCTCAAACTGGCGGCCATGGACATCAAAATTGACACCTTGACCCCGGAGCAGGAGCGATACCTGGCTTCCTGGCAAGAGGGGACGTAACTGCTCACCCTCCCGCAGGTTTGGAAGCGGTCCAGGTTGAAACCGGTTGCCCGTCGAAAGCCGGCGATTTCAATCAATTTTCCGGCCTGCGGGAGGATCGGCCGAGCAGTAACACCGGGAAATTGAATCTATCAAAGAAGGAGCGGAAAAAATGAGCACAACTTTCATGACTTCACCAAAGTACTTTTTCACCTCCGAATCGGTGACGGAAGGACACCCGGACAAGATCTGCGACCAGATCTCGGACGCGGTGCTGGACGCCATGATCGCCGATGACCCCGACGCCCGCGTCGCGTGCGAGTGCGCCGTCACCACCGGCACGGTTTTGGTCATGGGCGAGATTACCACCAGTACCTACGTGGACATCAACGCCCTGGTCCGCGACGTAGTGTTGGACATCGGCTACACACGGGCCAAATTTGGCTTCGACGGCGAAACCTGCGGCGTGCTGGTTTCCATCAAAGAACAAAGCGCAGACATCGCCCTAGGGGTGGACAAAGCCCTGGAGGCCAAAATCGGCGAGATGAGCGAAGACGAAATCGAAGCCATCGGCGCCGGCGACCAGGGAATGATGGTCGGCTTTGCCTGCAACGAGACACCGGAGCTAATGCCCCTGCCCATCATGCTGGCCCATAAACTTTGCCGCCGACTGGCCCAAGTGCGCAAAGAAGGCATCCTACCCTACCTGCGCCCCGACGGCAAAAGCCAAGTTACGGTTGAATATGAATACGGCAAACCCAAGCGCGTGGAGGCGATTGTCGTTTCGGCCCAGCACTCGCCCGACGTGGAGCAGAGCAAGATCCGCGATGACATCATCCGGCGTGTCATCAAGTACGTCGTCCCCAACGGCATGTTGGACGAAAACACCAAGATTTATGTAAACCCAACCGGGCGGTTCGTCACCGGTGGCCCCAAGGGTGATGCAGGCGTCACCGGACGCAAGATCATCGTGGACACTTACGGCGGCATGGCCGGGCACGGCGGAGGCTGCTTCTCCGGCAAGGACCCGACCAAAGTGGACCGTTCCGGAGCCTACTACGCCCGCTACGTCGCCAAAAACATCGTCGCTGCCGGTTTGGCCGACCGCATTGAGCTACAGGTGAGCTACGCCATCGGCGTCGCCAAACCCCTTTCTTTGGCCGTCGAAACCTACGGCACGGGCAAAGTCCCCGATGAGACCATCTTGGACCTGATCAACAAACATTTTGACTTCCGCCCGGCGGCCATCATCCGGGAACTAGATCTGCGCCGCCCCATCTACCGGCCCACGGCGGTCTACGGGCACTTTGGCCGCGACGACATTGACGCCCCCTGGGAACGGACCGACAAAGCCGACATCCTGCGCCAAGAAGCCGGACTGTAAAAAAGGCCGACGGCAAAGCAGGAGGTCGGAACCGCACAGGCGGGCCGTTGGTCATCGCCCGCCTGTGCGGGTGTGTCTGCGCGGGTAGGCGGACGCGGGCCGCTTCTACGGCGCGAAACTTGTAATGCACTTGTCCCAACCCCGCGGCGAACGGTATTTGACAGCCCCCGGAGCCTATGCTACACTATCCCCTGCCGGGGTGTCCCCGGCCTGGAATTGCAGGGCCCGGTACAAAGCGACAACGGCGTCGGCTGAGACCGAGGCACTGGACAGAGGAAAGCCGGTGCAACGAGGGCCTTCCTCTGTCTTTTTTTACCGGTGAGGTGTAAACGATGAAGATACTTGTGCTGAATTGCGGCAGTTCGTCGGTCAAATACCAGCTCCTGGACCTGGACGGCGATAACGAGCAGATGCTGGCCGGTGGGATCGTGGAGGAGGTCGGTTTGGGCAAGCCGCGCCTGACGCACCGCCGACCGGGCCGAGAAAAACTCGTCCGCGACGACATCCCCGTTGCCGACCACAAACAAGCCATTGCGCTGATCTTGGACATCCTGGCAGACGCCGAAATCGGCGTGTTGAGCAGTGTGCAAGAAGTGGAAGCGGTAGGCCATCGGGTCGTCCATGGAGGAGAACGGTTCGCCGCCTCGGTCCGGATCGACGCCCAAGTCCTGCAAGCCATTTATGACAACATTCCCCTGGCCCCACTGCACAACCCACCCAACATCCAGGGCATTGAGGCGGTGACGGCCTTGTTGCCCCATGTGCCCCAAGTGGCGGTGTTTGACACCGCCTTTCACCAGACGATGGAACCTGCTGCCTATCTCTACGCCATCCCCTACCGCTTCTACGAAAAATACGGCATCCGTCGCTACGGGTTCCACGGCACATCCCACCGCTACGTCGCCGGGCAAGCTGCCGCCTATCTGGGCCGTCCCCTGGAATCCCTCAAGATCGTCACCTGCCATTTGGGCAATGGAGCCAGCGTAACCGCCGTACAGCATGGGCGCTCCGTGCTGACCAGTATGGGATTCACCCCCCTGGAGGGCCTGGTCATGGGTACACGCTGCGGCGATCTGGACCCGGCCATCGTGCCCTTTTTGATGGAACATGAGGGACTGGACGTGGAGGGCATCAACCATCTGCTCAACAAGGAAAGCGGGGTATTGGGCCTTTCGGAACTTTCCAGCGACATGCGTGTTTTTGAGAATGCCCTCCATGCCGGACCGGCGCATCCCCATTACGAACGTGCCCGGTTGGTGCTGGAGCATTACACCGGGCGGATCAAACGCTACATCGGGGCCTACGCGGCGGCCATGGGGGGCCTGGATTGCGTGGTGTTTACGGGAGGCGTCGGCGAAAACTTTTGTGAGGTGTGTGAGTGGTCCTGTGCCGGATTGGAATTTCTGGGCATCGAAGGAGTGCAAGGCCGACGGGCCGACGGGCGCATCGTCGAAGCATCATCTCCAACATCGCGGGTCAAGGTGCTGATCGTACCGACGAACGAAGAACTGGCCATCGCACGGGACGTCTTTGAGGTCCTCACCGGGGCGGCGTAGCAAAGCGGTGATTCAAGCCGTCCCTTTCGGGCCTGGGGCCGGGCGCATTCGTGCATTCGCGTATTCGCGTCCGCTTCGGGGACGGCCGCTCTGGCAGTTCCGGGGGTTTGAACCGCAAAGGCGCAAAGGCCGCAGAGGAAAGGAGAAAAAGCAAGAAGACCTTCGCGCTCTTGGCGTCTTGGCGGTTCCAACCCGGGCCGGGCGCATTCGTGCATTCGCGTATTCGCGTCCGCTTCGTGGACGGCCCGCATTATTTTTGAAAAGGAGAGTGCATATCTGGAAAGCCGGCAGCGCTACACCGTGGGAGGCGGCGTAATAGAAACACGCGGTTCCACCCTGTGCCTCATCATCGCCCACGCCCGCGCCGACCGTTACGCCGATGCCCAAATTGATGACTACCGGGGCCTGCCCCGCCGTCGTTTCCCCTGGCGGCCCGCCCTGCGATTGACCGTTCGTGCCCGCTTCTCTCCCCAGGTGCGGGGTACGGCGGGCTTTGGCTTTTGGAACGATCCCTTCCTGATGACCGGCAGACGGACACCGACCCTACCCCGCGCCGTATGGTTCTTTTACGCATCGCCACCTTCCAACATCAAACTGGATCGGCACACGGCGGGCCACGGATGGAAGGCCGCCGTCATTGACACCCTGCGCCCCATCGCCTTGCCGCTGGCCTTTTTGGCGCTACCCGCCACCCTGCTGATGAATTGGCCGCCCTTGTACCGCATCTTGTGGCCGCCCATCCAACACGCTCTGCACATCGGCGAAAGGGAGGTTCCCGCCGACATGGAAACATGGCACACCTACAGCCTGGAATGGCGCAAGAGAGAGACACGCTTCTTCGTGGACGGCGAATGCTTCCTGCACGCCCCTGCTCCCCGCGGACCGCTCGGTTTCGTCTTGTGGATAGACAACCAGTACCTGGTGATCACCCCGTGGGGGCGTTTCCGCTGGGGATTGCTCGCCGTGCCGGACCATCAGTGGATGGAAGTCGGCTACCTGACGATAGAGCGGCTGTGAGAGGAGGTGCTCTGCAAATGAAAGCGGTTCTTTTGGACGGATCGCGGCACGGGGATTCATCGTCGCAGCTGGTGCGCCCTGCCATCGCGACGGAATTGAAAGCGCACGGTTGGTCTCTCCAACCGTTTACGCTGCGGGAACTGGAAATCCACCACTGTTGGGGCTGCTTTGGTTGTTGGGTACAGACACCCGGTCGGTGTCTGATCAACGACGTCGCCCGTGACATTGCCGCCGCGGTCATCAACAGCGACCTGGTCATCCACCTCACACCGGTCACGTTTGGCGGCTACTCTTCGGAGCTAAAGAAGGCACTGGACCGCATGATCTGCCTGGTTTCCCCCTTTTTCACCAAGATCGGGGGGGAAATACACCATAAGCCACGCTACGAACGGTTCCCATACCTTTTGGGAATCGGCACGGTGGAGCAAGCGGACGAGGAGCTAAAACGGATCTTTACAAAATTGGTGCACCGCAACGCTATCAACATGCACGCCCCCGCCTATGCAGCCGATGTCATTTGCACCGCCGATGGGCCGGAGGCCGTGCAACTGAGGGTGCGGTCCCTTATCAGGGCCGTGGAGGTGGAGCAATGAAAAAGCAGGCTCTTTTGCTGGTAGGCAGTGCCCATCAACCACGCAGCACTTCCCAATCGCTAGGGGAGTATCTTTTGGAGCGGCTTGCCAAAGGGGGCTTGGACACGGAGACGCTATTTCTACACCGCGCCCTGCGTTCGGAAGAGACCACGGAGGAGCTCCTGGCCGCCGTGGATCGGGCCGATCCGGTGATCTTGGCTTTTCCTCTCTACGTGGACACCCTGCCCTACCTGGTGACCCGAACCCTGGAGCTGCTCGCTGCCCACCGACAAGATCGGGACTTGCCCGGCGGACAACGCTTATTGGTGATCGTCAACTGCGGCTTTCCCGAAGCGGCCCACAACGCCGTGGCCCTGGAGATCTGCCGCCGTTTCGCCCGCGAGACCGGCTTCACCTGGGCCGGGGGGTTGGCCCTCGGTGGAGGAGGGGCCATCAACGGGCGTCCGCTTTCTCAAGTGCAGGGCCTGGCCCGCAACGTCATCCGTGCCCTGGACATGACGGCAGAAGCATTACTCCGGGGAGAAGCCGCGCCGCCTGCAGCCGTGGCGTTGATGGAACGGCCCATGATCCCGGCCTGGCTTTACATCCGCATCGGCCATCGTCTCTGGAAAAGACAGGCCCGCAAATACGGGACATCGGGACGGTTGATGGCACGGCCCTTTGTACCCTCGTAGGCCGGTTCCCCGCCCGCGCCGCAGAAACGACAGGCAGCGTGCCCCCTGCGGTGGGCCTGGTCCGGGACCGTTCGCCGGAGCGGGTAGCCGCCGTGGTGGAGGTGTTGACGTCAGATGCGGGCCACCAGCTCCTCCAGGGCCTGGGCGACGGCCTGGGGCCGCTCCACCATGACCATGTGCCCCGCCCCCTCGACCAGGTGCAGACGGGCATCGGGCAGATGATCGTGCAAATAGGCGGAGAATTTGACCGGTGTGAGACGGTCCTGCGTTCCGCAGACGACCGCCGCCGGTGCGCCGATCCCTCCCAGGCGACCCAGGGCGTCGAAGTTGTCACAGGCGACGAAATCGCCATAGAGCACATCGGGCGGCGTCTGGGCCATCTGGCGGCGGCCCAGGCGTTTCATCTCTTCGGGGGCCTCCGGCCCAAAAGCGAAATCGGTGATGAGCCGGACGGCAGCGTTGAAATCCCGACGGATACTTTCCAAGATGGCCGGTGCCACCCGCAAGCGGGCGCCGGTCGCCACCAAGCCCAGCCCGGCGACCCATTGCGGGTAACGCAGGGCTACGTCCTGGGCAATGGCTCCTCCCATGGAATGGCCCACCAGCACCCCTTGCTTTAGCCCCACGGCATCGAGGAAGGCGACCAGCCAATCGCCGTAAGCAGCGATACTTTCCCGGCCCGGTCCCTCGCTCCGCCCGTGTCCCGGCAGGTCCGGGGCGTAGGTTGTGCATCGGGATAGGGTACGGACCTGGTAGAGCCACGGCTGGTGGCTGCCCCCTGCGCCGTGGATGAACACCACCGCCGGCCCCTTTGCCGGGACCGGCGCGCGGTGAGCATAGAAAACCCGTCGATTCAAGACTTCGGTAAAAGGCATCGTCGGTTGAGCCGGAACCGCCCCCTTAGGAAGGGAATTCGGTCGGCACTTTGGTTGCGCAGTTGACCAACTCCGCCGCCGCTTTGGGGAAGCGCATGATCTTGCTCATGGTTCCTTTGAGCTTGAGCCGCCCGGTGATCATCCCCTGGATCGGGTCCAGTTTCTTTTCAATCACCCGCCGCCAGGTGTTGATGGGAGCGCGAATGATAAATTCGGGGTCCTTTTCGCTCATGTCGGTCACTTCATAGGCATCACGGGCCTCGCCGTGCCAGAGGTCAATGTAGAGGGCCACCGGTTCGGGCAAGCCCGGCCCCGGTTCGACGATAAAATAGAAGTCACCTTCCCATTTGGCCGCCGCCTTGCGGTACGCCTCGCTTTTGTTGACTTCTTCCTTCATCGCCTTGATCCATTCATCCGACGGGAATTTATAGGCCATGGTTCATCCTCCTTGCATTTTAGTTTATTGTGAAAGCCGAGGAGTGGCAAAGATGCGCACATGCCGCCGGGGGTCCCGCCCGTAGCTATGGGATACCAGGTTGGCCTTGCGGGCCATTTCATGCTGCAAGCGGCGGATGTAGGCGTTGCGGGGGGCCAGATCCACCGATTTTTGCCCGGCCAACACCCGATTGATGGCCTCTTCTGCTTCGCGCAGAGCAATGGCCGTTGGGTCCAACTGGGCCACATCCAGGCCAAAGATATCGGCCAAGATGCTCTCCATTTGGCCGACGGTGTTGGACCGTAGGACGTAGACGGGGATGCCCCGACGCTCCGCCTCGCTGATGGGCTGCGGGCGACGGCGGTAATAGTTTTTCAAGGTCAGCACCACATCTGCCCCTTTGAGGTTATCGGCCAGGGCCACCGGCAGGTGCAGGTTTTGGGCTGCCTGCCGCAAGCGGTTCTTGCCCACGCCATAGGCGTATACCCGCAGGAGCCGTCGTGGTTGGGGGAAGACATCCTGCTCTTCGGCCTGCCGACGGTCCGTTTCCGTTTCGAATTGGGGGGCAGGGACCGCCTTCTCAATCCGCACCTGGCCCGATTCGTCGCGGTAGCGGATTTCGGGGGGCAGGCTACGCCCACGCAAGAGGGCATCCACCGCTGCTTTGACGTCATGGTGGACGGCCAGGTGTTGCCAGTCCTTGATTTCAATCACCACATCAAAGGTAGGCGGGGCTTTGCGTTCCAGCACCGTTTTCTGCGTTCCCCGGCGGCGGGCTTCTTCGTCACTGAGGGTCACCGCTTGGATGCCGCCCACCAGGTCGCAGAGGGTAGGGTTTTGCAACAGGTTGTCCAGGGTGTTGCCGTGAGCCGTGCCCACCAACTGCACGCCCCGCTCGGCGATGGTCCGGGCGGCGGCAGCCTCCAGCTCGCGCCCGATTTCGTCAATGATGATCACTTCGGGCATGTGGTTTTCCACCGCCTCAATCATCACTTCGTGCTGGAATTCGGGGCGGGCCACCTGCATCCGTCGCGCCCGCCCAATGGCCGGGTGGGGGATGTCACCGTCGCCGCCGATCTCGTTGGAGGTATCCACGACGACGACCCGCTTCTTTTCGGCCAGGACACGGGCTGCCTCACGGAGCAGTGTCGTCTTGCCCACCCCCGGTTTGCCCAGCAACAGGATGCTCTTGCCCGATTCCAGCAGGTCGCGGACAATGTCCACCGTGCCGTAGACGGCCCGCCCGACGCGCAGCGTCAGCCCTACGATATTGCCCGCCCGATTGCGGATGCAGGAGATGCGGTGCAGGGTTCGCTCAATGCCGGAGCGGTTATCGGTGGTGAATTCGCTGACGCGCGAGACGACAAAGTCAATGTCTTCCCGCGTGGTCTCCCGCCGGCTGAGGGTTACCTCTCGGTCCACAAAACGGGCCTCCGGTGGGCGACCCAGGTCCATGATCACTTCCAACAGGTCGTCCCCACGATTTTCTTTGCGGATCGCTTCGCGGAGCGGCGGAGGCAGCACCTCCAGCAACGCTTCCAAATCGTTGGTGATACCTTCTTGCATCGCTCCCTCTAGGCTTCCGAAGTTTGCTTGGCAGGATGGACAGGCGGTGCGGCTTCGCTGCCGACCAGGGCCGGGACCAGGTCCGGAGTCGGGGCTTTGGCCAGGGCCACCGTCTGTTTGACCATCAGCGTTCGGACCTGATAGGGCGCAAAGCCGACCGTCTCCAAAGCAGGTCGCAAGCCGCTTTCATACTGCCGGGTGTGGCTGTAGACCGCCTTCTCCCCTGCCTGGGTCAAGGCAGCCACTCCCCAACGGAGCAGGTCATCGGCGTTTTGCGGTGCGTCGGGGTGGAGCAGAAGGCGGAGCCAATGGGCCTGCTTGCCCGCGCACAGGGACAGGGCGGCCACCAGGTCGCGCCCGCCCTCGCCGGGGAGTACGTACCAACGACAACGCCGCTCCCGGCCCAGGGAAAGGGTGATGCCCCCTTCCGCCTGGCGCACCCGCTGGGGCGTGACGGCAACGCACAGCCGCCGGAGGGCAGGCCAATCGTCGGGCCGACGAGGGCGTAGATTCGGCAGGTCGGGCGGCGGTCCGTCCGGGGGACCGGCCGGCCGTCGATAGACCTCTTCCCGGCTGTAAGGCGCAAATCCGCACTGGTGAAAGATTTCTATTTCCGCGCCTTGATCCGGTACGCTGGCAAAGATGCGCTGGATACCCCGCCCGGCGGCTTCGGTACTGGCCCCTTCCAGCAACCGTACCCAAGTGTGCGCTGCCCGCCCGTTGGCCGAAAGGGCCGGGGCCAAAAAGGTCACATCGGCTGCAGCTTGGTGGGGTCGGTAACGGACCTGGATGATCCCCTCCCCATCATGGAGATCGTCCAGGATGAAGGTTGGACGACCCATAGCCTGCTGGGTCAGGTAGGCCAGCCACGCCTCTGCCAGCGGTGTGGTGGACTGGGTCAGGGAGTGTTGCAGGTCCAGGGAGACCCCTTTGCGCTGCAAACGATAGACGCGCAGGCTGTCGCCCGCGCTAAACGGTCCGAACACGTTGCCCTTTTTCCTTTCCAAGCCGGTGCAGGCGGCTGCGGCCTTATTGTACTATGTTTTGCGGAGGTTGGCAAGCCGTGAAATTGCCGATTGCGGTGGGGGTAGAAGGGGGCCACCCCGGAACGAGGGGTGGCCCTCCTGTCGTGGTTTATGGCCCTTTACGAGGTCTCTTTGGAACGGGCAAAGGCTTCTTTGGCCCGCCGCACGTTTTCCGGTTCGGCCAGCAGGTCAACGGCGGTCATGGCCATCACTTTGGCCGCCAAGATCAACCCCTTGTGTCCGTCGGGGGAGGCGGCAGCCTCGCGGAATTCAACGGTATGGCCGCCCACATCGTCAGGGGCGATGGCGATGTAGGGATGGAGGGCCGGGACCACCTGGCTGACGTTTCCCATATCGGAAGACCCCATGCGATCATCGGGTTCCGGTTGTGTGACCGTCAACCCCAAAGCCTTCATGTTGGCCTCTACCAGCTCGGCCAAGACGGGGTTGGGATTCATTGCTTCGTAGAAGGGGGCATATTCTTTGAATTCCAGCCGCGCTCCTGTCGCCAGGGCTGCGCCCTCGGCACAGGCTCGCACCTTTTCCAAGACCTCCGTGCAATAGGCCGTATCGGCGGCGCGGACGTAGAACCGGGCGGCGGTGTAATCGGGCACGATGTTGGGAGCTTTGCCGCCGTGGGTGATGATGCCGTGGATGCGGACATCGTCGCGCAGGTGTTGGCGCAAGGAGTTGATGGCATTGAAGGTCAGGATCATGGCCTCCAGGGCGTTGATTCCTTCATCGGGCAGGGCCGCGGCATGGGCCGCCCGCCCAAAGAACTCAATGCTGATTTTGTAGCTTGCCAGTGACCGGCGGCGGGTCATATTGCGACTGGAGGGGTGAACCATCATGGCAACGTCCACTCCCTCAAAGACACCCCCTTTGACCAGGTATGCCTTGCCGCCTCCTCCCTCCTCCGCCGGTGTACCGATGACCTGGATGGTCCCCGCCAGCTCCGGCAGTACGGCTCGGACGGCCAACGCCGCCCCTACCGCCGACGTGCCGATGAGGTTGTGCCCGCAGGCATGGCCCAAGCCGGGCAAGGCGTCATATTCGGCCAGAAAGGCCACAACCGGCCCCGGCCGACCGCCCTGCATGGTAGCGACAAAAGCGGTCTCCAGGCCGGCCACTCCACGCCGGACGGTAAAGCCGTTTTCCTCTAAAACGCCGCTCAGGAGAGCGGCGGATTCGTATTCTTCAAAGGCCACTTCCGGGTGGGCATGGATGGTATCTGCGATGCGGATCAGTTCTTCGCGCCGGGCTTCCACTTCGGCCTGAACGCGCTCTTTGAGCTGCCGGGTGTCTGCTGTCATAAACGATTACCCCTCCACTTTGTGCGGGTCCAGAGCGTCGCGCAAGCCATCGCCGATAAAGTTGATGGCAATGACGGTGATGAAGATCATCAAGCCGGGAAAGATGGCGGTCCAGGGAGCGCGGGTCATTTGCTCCTGGGCGTTTTTGAGCATGTTGCCCCAAGTGGGCGTGGGCGGCTGGACGCCAAAGCCCAGGTAGCTCAACCCCGATTCGGTGATGATGGAGGTCGCCACGCGAAAGGTTGCTGCCACGATAATGGGACTCATGGCGTTAGGCAGGAGGTGGCGGAGCATGATCCGTCTGTTGGACGCACCGATGCAGCGGGCCGCTTCGGTAAATTCTTTTTCTTTGAGGGACAGGAAAGAGGCCCGCACCAGGCGGGCGACCTGCATCCAGGCCAGGACGGCGATCACCAAGACGATGGAAAAGACGCTGGCAAAGGCCGTCCCCCGCAACGCTTCAATGGGCAGGTCGCGCAGGGCAATGGCCAGGATGATCAGGACAAATAGCTGAGGGAAGGAAAGCATCATATCGGTAAAGCGCATCAGCACGTTGTCAATCCAGCCGCCGTAGAAACCGGCCAAACCGCCGATGACCGTACCGACTACGACGGCCAGACTCATGGCCATCACGCCGATACTCAAAGAGACCCGCCCACCGTAAAGGATGCGAGTCAGCAAGTCACGGCCCAACTCATCGGTGCCCATAGGGTGGGCCAGCGAAGGGGGTTGCAACATGGCATCCAGATCGCTCTTTTCCGGGTCGTAGGGCGTCAGGTAAGGGGCAAAGATGGCCGCCAGGGCAAAGATGAGCACTACCACGGTGCCGATCATTGCGGGGCGGTGGCGGCGGTAAGACCGCCAGATCATTTGGAGCATGGTCTGCTCTTCGCGGTAGCCCATCTCTTGCAGGCTGGCAACGGCTTCGGCGTCGGACATGGATCTCCTCCATCACTTGAAACACGGAATCCCCAAGGGACTCAAGGCCGCAGGGGGAGCGTTTCGTTTCGCATCCCCGCGCCGTCCCTAGTCGTACCGGATGCGCGGGTCAAGAATGCCGTAGACAATATCGGCCACGATGTTGAACAGCACGATCAAGGTAGCGTTGATCATGACAATGCCCATCAGGACGGCATAATCCACCCGCTGCGCAGAGCGGAAAAACAGTTTGCCCATCCCCGGCCAACTAAAGATCGTTTCGGTAAACAAAGCACCGGCAAAAAGGATGGGCAGGTCCAGGGCGACGATGGTCACGATGGGAATGGCTGCGTTTTTGAGGGCGTGTCTGTAAAGGACCATCCGTTCCGAAAGGCCCTTGGCCCGTGCCGTGCGGATATAGTCCTGGTGGATTACTTCCAACATGCTGGCCCGCATGTAGCGCATGTATTGGGCAGCCCCAAAGACGCTCAGCATCACCACCGGCAGGATCATGTGATAAACATAATCCCACCAGGGCGTGTAGCCCAGCTCCCGCCGCAGGCGCACGTCATACATCCCCCCGCCGGGGAAGAGGGGTTTCCCGGCCATGTCCCCTGCCCACTCCGGCCAGGAAAGGTTGGTGTGAAAGATGATGATCAGGATCAAACCGAACCAAAAGATGGGAATGGAACGCCCGGCATAGGCCAGGACGGTGAATATATGGTCAAAGAGGGAATATTGCTTGATGGCCGAAATGATGCCGATGGGTAAGGCCACGATCAGCTGACCGATAAAGGCCACGCTCATCAAGAGCAAGGTGTTGGGCAACCGCTCCAAGATCATTTCCAGGGCAGGGCGTTTTTCAACGTTGGAGACGCCCAAATCACCGTGCAGGACGGCAAAGAGCCATTTGAAATAGCGACTGTCAAAGGGGTTGACACGGATGGAGAGGTTTTCACGGGGGGTCCAACCGGTGATCCGCTCAGGGATGTAGAGGACTTTGACCCAACGGGTTTCGTCGCCGGTCTTGGCCGCATCTACCAAGGCGACTTCGGTGCCCGCCGGCAACCGCCCGCTTTCCGTCGGCTCAATGCCGCCCGATGCTTCCGGTTTGTTGTACAGGATGACATCCTTGAGCAACGTGCCGCTGCTGCCGCGAAAGTTGAGAAAAGCCGGTTGCTGAAGCCCCAGGCGGTATTCCAGCATGGCCCGATCCTCCGGGGTGATGTTGGGGTTGTCCTCGTAGATGGCCATGGGGTCCACCGGGCTGATGACGATCAGGCCATAGACGACAACGCTGATAAACAGCAGGACGGGGACCGATTGCAACACACGGCGGATGATATACTGCGTCATGGGCACGCCCTCCCAGGGAATGGTGAGCGGGCGGCGGCAGCCACCGGCTGCACGCCACCCGCCGACCGTTCACGCGCGTGGTGCGTTACTTTTCAATATACCACTCATCGGCATTCCAGGAGCCGGTGGAGGTCCAGACGTTGGCGACGTAGCCTTTGAAGTGCTCGCGGAGCAGGTCAATGTCCATGCGGTCGTAGAGGTAGATGTGAGGCCGTCCTTCGGCAATGCGCTCCATCGCTTTCTGATAGGCGGCGGCCCGTACTTCCAGATCGGGGCTGGAGCCTGCTTCCTGGATGGCGGCGTCAAATTCGTCGTCGATCCAGCGCGAGTAGTTGTAGCCCTTGCCCGAATTGTCGTCGCAGGGCATGTTGTACGAGGCAAAGTAGCCCTCCACGTGGCTCTGGGGGTCAATGCCGTAGGAGGTGGTATACATGAGAATGTCAAATTGGCCGTGCTTGCGGAATGCACCGCTGGCGTAGCTGGCGAACAGTTCGGAGCTGGGCACGTTCTCAATGTAGAGTTCAATGCCGATGTTTTTCATCATCTCCATCAGCACTTGCTCGCACTGTTCGCGCAGGGCGTTGCCCGATGTCGTCTGAATCTTGAGTTTGAGGACCTTGCCCTCCTCGGCGTAGGGGCAACCGTGGCATTCGCGGATGCCGTCGCCATCCTGGTCCACCCAGCCGGCTTCCTCCAGCAGGCTCTTGGCCTTCTCCGGGTTGAATTCGCTGGGCGGGATGTCGGCTTTGGCCCAACCCAGGTTCAGCTCGGTGGTCCCGACGGTGGCCAGGCCGTAAAGCAGTTTGTCTACGATCAGGTTCTTGTCAATGCCCAACTCAATGGCTTCCCGCACTTTGGGATCGCCCAACGCCCAGTGGGGCGAAGGATTCTCACGCAGATAGTCTACGCAGGGGGCGTCCAGTTCGGGGTCGCGCAGGTTGAGCAGCAAACGCTCGGTCCCGGTGCTGGCCGGGTTGCTGATGACTACGCCTTCCCACGTTTGCGCTTCGGGGATGTCTGCTTCGATCAGGTCCCAAACAAAGTCCAGGTCCCCGGTTTGGATGAGCTGCTTACCCACTTCGCGGCTTTCGATCCAGCGCATGATGATCGTATCCACGTAGGGCTTGCCTTCGCTCTCCCACAGCCAGTAGTTCTCGTTGCGCACCAGGGTCATGTGGTCGCCGGAGACCCACTCTTCCAGCTTGTACGGCCCCAGGCTGAGCGGCTTGCGGTTGATCTCCCACTCCTGCATCTTGGCCGGATCAAGGCCCAAGTGGCTGGGGAAGGGCGCAGCTGTGAGCATGGCCAGGTAAGGGGCATAGAATTCGGCGAATTTGATCACGACCGTGTAATCGTCTTCGCAGGTGACGGATTCAACATCTTCCCAGCCGCTGGTGCTCACCGAGCCGCTGTTGGGGTCCATAATCGTCTTCCAGGTGAAGACGATGTCGTCACAGGTGAATTCGTCCCCGTCTTCCCAAAGAATGCCCTTTTTGAGCTTGACCTTGATCGTCAGGCCATCTTCGGAGACGCCGCCGTTCTGGACGGTGGGCACTTCTTCGGCCAGCTGGGCATAGTATTCGCCGTCGGGGGAAACCGCCAGCAAGGAGCTTTCCATAAAGTCACCGGCCCAATCCGCCACCGTCTGGGTGCGGATGGCAGGGTTCAGCAGCTCCGGTTCCTGGTAAAAGCCCAAGACGAGAGTCCCGCCTTGTTTGTCCGCCCCGGGCTTGGGAGCCTCGGTCGGCTCGGCCTTGGTCGGCTCTGCTGCCGGTTTTTCGGCTTTGGTCGGTTCGGGAGCCTGGGTCGGCTCCGGGGTCGGGCCGCAGGCCGCCAGCACCAGCACGGCGACCAGGGATAGAACGGCCAATAAGGTCCACACACGTTTGCCAGACATTTGTTCTCCTCCTTTTCATTGCCTTGCGAATGTCATCACTACGCCTTCTCTTCGCCGACCGGTTTCCGATTGTTGGGGCAGCACCACCTCCTTTCCGCCCTCCCGACACCAGACGCACCACGAGTACGGTCTCACGGTTCGGGGCCGGGGCAAGTATACCAAAGGACCTATGCCCTGTCAAATCCGGGAAAAAGCCCTTTGGTCGGTTGAAAAAACGCCGGACCGCTTTTGGCCCGGCGTTTTTTCATTCCCGCACCCCTGTATGCACCGCAACCGTGCCCAGCATGAGCCGTTTGTAGCGCACTTGACGCCACCCCGCCCGGCGCATAACTTCTACAATTTCATCCGGCGTGAGAAAGGCGGTCAGCGAGTGGGGCAAGTAGGTGTAAGCGTCCCGCTGACCGGTGATCAAGCCGCCGATCAGGGGGACAAAACGGTAAAAATAGAGCCGAAAAAGCTGACGGAAAAAGGGGGTCCGGGGTTTGGCGATCTCCAAGCAGGCAATACGCCCACCGGACCGGGTTACACGGGCCATCTCGGCAAAGGCCGCCGGGATGTCGGCGACGTTGCGCAAGGCGAATCCCGTGACAACGCCATCAAATGCAGCATCGGGAAAGGGCAGTTGCAGGGCATCACCGGCGGTGAGGTCCACGGTGACGCCCCGGGCAACGATTTTCTGCCGGGCCAGGGCCAGCATCTCCGGAACGAAATCCAGGGCGACAATGTGGGCTTGGGGGTGTTGCCGCCGCGCTTCCAGGGCCAAGTCCCCCGTGCCGGTCGCCACGTCCAGGATGACCGCCGGCCGTACCGGCTCAAGGCGAGCGACGGTGTACCGCCGCCAAGCTCGGTCCCGCCCCAGGGTCATCAGGCGGTTCATCAGGTCATAACGCCGGGCGATGCGGGCGAACATGGCCCGGACGTAGGTCACTTTGCGCTCCGGTGGAGGAAGGGGATCGCCCATCATCAGTGAACCGGCCAGAGCCACAAGCCGGTCTCCGGGTCTTGGACACGGCGCAAGGGGCGGCCCTTGATCTCCTGGAGCACCACCTCGGCCACATACACTTCGGCGGCCAGCAATTCCCCTGCCGCCACTTGCCCTTGCGCGTCGCTCAGCACGGCATAGGCGCGGATGAGGAAGCTATCTCCCCTGGGGCTGATGTTGCCGCTGCAATGCACCAGGTCTTGGCCGCACTCCAATACCTGGCGTCGCAACTGTCCACTTTCCTGGTCCAAATGGCCCAGGGTGGCGCTGCGCACCGATCCAATGACCTGAAAGATGCCAAAAGCCAACTCGTGTTCGCGGCAAACACGATAGAGACCGACCAACAGGTCCTCGCCCGGTGGCAGGCGCAGGACATAGGTTTCACCCAATGTGTAGCTTCCTTTGTGCATGATGTTGTCCTTTCATGTTGGCTATTTTTGCGAATGTTTCAGGATGATAGGCAAAAAGGTCACATAATCCGGCCCAAATTGAGATTCCGCCACACCGCCCTCGGTTTGCGGCATCGCCTTTACGGATACCACCGCAAGGGGGATGCTTCGTCCGGCAAAGGGCTGCCCTTTCGCATCGTAGGCAAGTACGCGTTGCCCACTCTCCTCGTCATACATGCCTACCACCAGGTCATAAGTCCCCGGCAACAGACCGGCAGGCAGAGGGATAGGGTGTTCGTCCACGATCACTTCCCCTTCGGCCCAGGTATCCGTCGGGCAGCACCCACCACCCGGCGGGGCATCGTGCTGGGCCAGGGGCCGCCCCGCTGCATCCGCCAGATGGGCAAACACTTTATAAGGCCGGACCATAGCTCCCTCCGCCTGCCAATAGAGGGTCAGGCGAATCTCGCCGCCGGGGTATGCCCGGTCCAGGTCCAGGTCATAGCCCAGCAGGTGCGCCTTCTGCCCCACGGTGGCCTCCAAGGGCCGACCGACCGGCGGCAGGTCAAAGCGACGAGGGCGATCCCGCAAGCGCAGTTCGGCCAACGGCAATCTATCGCCGCGCGGCATCCCCCATCGGTGGAATAAAACGGTCGACAGAGGACGGCTCCCCTCCTCATGCAAAGGCAGCTCCTCCTTTTCGGGAGAAAGGAGGGCCGCCGTCAGCCGATATTCTCCCGGCGGCGTGCGTCCCGGTACGGTCAGCTCATGCAGGCCGCGCACATACCCCCCCGACGGCCAGCGGTCGGTGGGATAGAATTCCGCCGCCGGGGGGACCTGCCAACGGGCAACCGCCGTTCCTTTCTTATCCCACAGCTCCAGCAGCAGAGTCTCCGCCTCCTGGGGGGCATCTCCCGCCTGCCAGTGCAGCTCCAGCGAGAACGCTCCGCCGGGATGCAATTCCCCGGGACGGAGCTCGTAACCCCGCAGGATGACGGCGTCGCCAAAATCGGCGTGCAGGGAATGGGGCAAGTCCTTCGGCACAGGCCCGCCGACAGGGGCAGATGAGACCGTGACCGTCAGCACGTCGCCATAGGCAATCTGCCGTCCATCTTGGGCCGGGGGCAAAGCCGGGCCGCCCTCCAAAGGGGTCCATCCGATCCGCAGACGGTACATGCCCGGCGGTGTGCCGGGCGGGATCCACAAGGCGTGCCGATCCTGCCGGAGGAGTCCCGCCGCCCAGTCATCGGTAGGACACCAACCGCTGCACGGTTCGCTATGCCGCTCGGCCCAAACCCGGCCTTGAGCATCCACCAGCGACAGGTTCACAACGTAGCGATGCCCCAGGTCCGAACCGGCCCGCCAGAAGAAGCGCAAAGGCAGGGCTTCACCCGCCGCAACCTGCCGCGGGCCGGCCTGCAGCCGCTGCAAGAGAATGCGGTCCCCCCAGGTGAGATGCCCCACCTGCACGTCGGTCAGGTCCACCGTTGGGATCAAGTAAAGGGCCACGAAGCTGCTGGCCGGGAACCAGACCTTTGTCGCCTGGAAGGCGTGGGTCGCCAGCCACCGTTCCACCAGATGCTCCGGGTCGGCGGTCCAGGGGCCGATAGGCCCCAGCCACAGGCGAGACCGCTCCCGGCCGATGGCGGTCAGGGCACGGTCCACCGCCGCGGCATCCAAAGGGCTACTCTCTTCGGGTAGGTAGCGAACCGGCCAGGGACGGCGGTTGTAGTAATCCACCAGCGGCTTTTGGGCGGGCTGCGGGATGATCAGCAGGTCCCCCGCCCGCCCGTGGCGGTCAATGTAGGCCAATGCCCGGCCGGTATCACCGTTGATTTTGGTAAATTGCACGCTCAAACCATAGAAGGTAAAGAGCAAAACGGTCAAGACACCCAACAGCCGCCAGGTCCGCCCTTTGTGCAGGAGGGCAAAGGCCATAAACGCCAACATAGCGATCAGCAGATAGCCCAAGTGACGTCCCAGCACCCCATAGGGCAGCAACAAGGAAAGGAGCAGGGGGACGACCAAGATCAGGCTCAACAACCGCCAATCTCTCTCCGGCAGCAGACCATCCCGTAGCAGCCACCAAGCCCCGGCCAATATCAGCACCCAGCCGCCAAAGGCTAAGAAAAGGGCGACGACGGGGATCTGCCCACCCCCAACCTCCCCCAAGATCAAGGTTGGTATGATTTTGTTAAGTTTGTAAGTCATGCTAAAAAGGGTTTCTCCCTGAGCCACCTGGCCCACCGAAGCCCGCATCCCGGGTGAAAGGAGAAACCAAGCTGCACCGGTCAGCAGAATCAGCACATGGACGGCCATACCCCACCGCCGGCCGGAGGAACGCCTGCTGAGGAGGAGGTAAGCCGCCGTTGCCGCACCCAAGAAGGCGAAAAAGTAGTGGGTTGCCGTGCCCACAACGAGCAGCAAACCGTACATCAACCACCATCGGATTCCTTTTCCATCCTCCAAAGCACGGAGGAACGCCAGGATCGCCAACAGGGCCAGAAAAGGCAAAAGCGAATACATCCGCACTTCCTGCGCATAGGCAACCAGGAAGGGCGAGATGGCCGCCAACAGGGCGGCCAACCACGCCAACTTCCCACCGGCCATCCGCCGCACCAGGAGGTAGAACAAGGGCACAAAGAGGACGCCCCAAAAGGCGGAAAAGAAGCGCAAGGCGAATTCGCTCCGCCCGGCGGCGAGCTGCCAGGGGTGCAAGGCCAAGAAGTAGAGAGGCGGGTGCTCAAAAGGCTGACTTCGCAGGTAGGAGATGATGCCACCCCAATCCAGCGCGGAAATATTTGCGCTCAACGCCTCATCCAACCAAAGCTCGGCCCGCCCCAGGTTGTAAAGGCGTAGAGCAAAGGATGTTAAGGTAAGGAAGAGTAATGACCAACGGGTAGTGTCTAATGACCAATGGGTAATGTCCAGGGGGCGACGAGGGCCGTCTTCCTTTTGCCACCGGTCATCGGTCATTCGCCACCTACCATGCACCACCGGTCATTCGCCATTCTCCATTCCGGCCTCACGCCAAAGCTGCCAACGAACCTGAACCAGCTCACGGAAAGCGCGGGTGATGACACCGATGTTGGCTCCCGTCTGACTACCGGCAACGCGAGGTCGGTGGGTGACGGGCACTTCTACAAAGCGATAACCGGCCCTTTTGGCCCGCACCAACCACTCTATGCTAAATGTAGCTCCCCGTGAGCGGATGTGAGGCGCAAGTTTTTCAATGATCTCCCGACGAAACAGCTTGAAACCACAATCCACGTCGCGCACGGTATAGCCAAAGAGCAAGGTACAAAGGGCACTCCAGCCCTTGCCGTAGAGGACACGCATAAAGGGATCGCGGCGCGGTGCACGATAGCCTGCAATCAGGTCGTATTCATCCATGTAGGGCGTGAATTTGGATAACTCGCTCAGGACGAACTGACGGTCGGCATCGGTATAGAAAATCCACTCCTTTTCGGCATTGGTGAAACCGCTGAACACGGCAGCGCCGAACCCCTGGTTGACGGGATGTTGGATCAACCGCACATGGGGATCGCGCTCCATGATGCGACGGGTCACGGCAGCGGTATCATCCTTGCTGCCGTCATCTACGACGATGATTTCATAGTCATCGGCATTGGCCTGAAGGGCCGGGGTCGCTTCGGCGACCATCGGTTCAATGTTTTCGGCCTCGTTGTAAGCCGGCAAGACAAGCGAAATGCTGGGCATACCCATTCTCCCTTACGAAACTACGTACATCTCAAATTTCAGAATCCTTCGGAGGCGGCGGTTTTTTGGACCACAAACTTCCCAAAAATGTCTCCAGCAAGCTGGGTCGTTCGGGCAGATTGGGACGCGGCCCCTCCGACCACTGTCCCGCGCTTCGGTCGGCAAGCCATTTCTGCCGTTCAACCTGGGCATCGTAGAACCGCCGGGCCAAATCTTCGGCTTGGCCTTCGGCCAGCGTCCGGCGGATGGAGTTCAGGGCATCGGTCAGAGCATCCAACCAGCGGAGGATATTGTCTTGGTTGGCCGAGCAGGCCCCGCTGTAGCCCATGATGTCGGCGGAGACCAAGCTGCTACCGGCTTCAAAAGCAGGCCCGGCCATCTTGCGCAGCTCACGCCACACCGGTTGACCGACAACCATTTCGGTCAGGGCCAGGGCCAACAGGGCGGGCAAATGGTCCACGGCGGCGATCAGGCCATCGTGCTCGGCCGCATCCAGGAAGAGCGGCTTGGCCCCTAGAATTTGCACCAGCTCGCTGATCAACCGAATCGCGCTCTCATGACTCCCCGGCGCAGGGACGACACAAAACACGCCTCCCTGAAAGAGATCGGCACGGGCCGCTTCCAAACCGCCTCGCCCGTCGGACGTCGTGCCCAGGATAGGGTCCCCGCCCACAAAGTGTACCCCCTCCGGAAGGTACTTTTCGGCCCAGGTCAGGACAGGACGTTTGACGGTAGTCGTATCCAAGACGACGCAGCCGGGCCGCAGCACAGGGCCGATGACGCGCAGCGTTTCCTCAACGCCGCCGATGGGCGTGGCCAAAATAACCAGATCGGCCTTTTCACAAGCGGCGGGCAAGTTCCACTCAATGCGATCCACCGCCCCCATCTTTTTCGCCAGAGCATTGACCTCCCGGTCCAAATCGTGGCCGATCACCGCAGAGGTGGCCTGCGTTTGACGCAAAGCAAGGCCGATGGAGCCGCCGATCAGCCCCAAACCGATGATGGTGACACGCGGTTTTTCCCGATTCATCAGTTCTCTCCGTCCGCTGCCTGGAGGGCGGCCAACAGGGGGTC
Organism: uncultured Anaerolineaceae bacterium; assembly: GCA_964593865.1. Classification (GTDB taxonomy): domain Bacteria; phylum Chloroflexota; class Anaerolineae; order JAAYZQ01; family JAAYZQ01; genus CAZQKE01. The sequence continues at coordinate 29,591 of CAZQKE010000008.1, forward strand.
TCCCTCCGGAGGCAACGGTTCCTCATGACGGCGGATCAGCTCCACCGTGCGGGATGAGCATCCTGCAGCCTGAGCCAGAACGGCCCCCAGTTCGGCATGATGCTGTTGGACGTAAAAGAGCCGCCGCCAGCCATCCTGCCTGCTGCCCATCTTTTCCAACAGGCCGGGAGCAAAGGCACGGAGTAGCACAGCCGCCACCCGGTGGCCCAACCGTAGGGAGCCAACAGGGTGCTGGCTTTTGCCCACATCGTGCAGCAGAGCTGCAGCCATCAAGTCGGGATCGGTTTGGCCTCGTTCCCGCAGTGTGCGCAGCACACGCAGGGCGTGCTGGCGGTCATAGCGGGGCATGGCGGCGAAAAGGCGGGCAGCCGCCGGTGGCAAGTAAGCGCGGACTAGTGCCTCGTCATCAGGTCTGGCCCAAGCACTGGCCGCTTGGGCAAACTGCCGAACGCGATACGCAGCAGACATGGTTAAAAGCCCAGTAGTAGGTTCACCAGGGCGTAGCTCAGCGGCCCCAAGACCACACTCAACAGGCTAAAGCCCGTCACCCACCCCATTGACAGGAGGAGCAGGAGCAGCATGGGACCATAAGGGGCCAAGCGATCCAACATGTGGCCCAGGTCATAAGCCCACCGACTGTGCACCGTGCTCAGCAGCCCCTGGAGCACGCTAAAGCCATCTAGGGGCGGCAGGGGGATCAGGTTAAAGAGGGCTAAACTGATGTTGGTCACGACCATCACCCAGAAAAAGTAGCCGAGAAAGGAAGGCAAAGGCAGCCCCAAGCGCAGCGGAATGGCGGATAGAGCAGCCAGCACCAGGTTGGAAAAGGGGCCGGCCGCCGCCGTCAAACCCATACCGGCCCGGGGACTGACCCGCATGTTATAGGGGTTGACCGGAACCGGCTTGCCCCAGCCGATCCCCCAGCCGCTCAACGCCATGAACAGGATCATCACCGCCCCCAGCGGGTCCAGGTGGGCAAGGGGGTTGAGCGTCAACCGCCCCTGGTTCTTGGCCGTGGTATCCCCCAGCTCATAGGCCGACCACGCATGGGAAAACTCGTGGATGCTAAGCGAGATTACCAGAGCCAGTAGAAAAAAGACCGTACTTTGAATGCGATCTAACATGCATCTCCTCAGAATTCAGTTCAGTCTCTCCGTTCGGTGTAGGCCACAGCCTGCGCCCTTTGTGCCGGATCGTGGACCGGTGCAAGGCAAGCGGGATCTCCCCCGGCAGGCTGCCATCGGCTGCTACCGACAGATTCGCACGGTTTCTCCCAAATCGCACCGCCTCCGGGACCATTATAGCACAAGTAGGGCCTAGCAGGAAACCGAAGCTAAGCGGTGGGAGGTTCCTCCGTAACGGGCGGCAAGCGGCGGAGGCGATCATACTCGGCGAACCAGTCGGGCAGGTTGGCCCATTGTGCCTCCTGCTGACGGCGGCGTTGCTGGTCTTCGTAGGCGGCCAAGCGACGAAAGATCTCGCTTTGGATCCCTTTAGGGTCGCGCACATGCTCAAAGTTCAAAGTGCCCTCTGCACCGGCGGTAGAAATGATCACCGTACCCAGGTTGAAAAGCGTGGCGATAGGGTTCGGGATGTCAAAGCTCACGTTCTGCACACGGTCAAACATGGTTTCGGTCCGCTTGGTGCGCAGACCAAAAGGCCAAGCCTCAATGTCAATGATCCGGTCGGTGGTGACGGTATAGAGATCGTTGCCCCAGTTTTCAAATCGCCACCACCACCAAAAAGCCAGCCCCAGGAACACGATCCCCCACAAAGCCATTACCCCCCAATTGACGCCTCCCCGGAAGGCAACGAGCCAGAGGAAAACCAAGACGGCACTCCAAAGCAGAAGGGCCGTAGAGGGCAGCAGAACCCGCCACCCCAAACGGAGCCAGTGTTTGCGCCAGGTGATCTGATCGCCTTCTTCTTTCTTGATCCAGAACCATTTGCGCCAGGTCGCCTCCGCCAACCGCTGCCACAGGGAGACAGAAGGCGGCGATTCTTCCATCTCCCGGCGCGGCGGTAAAGGGATCACCGGTTTGGGAACTAAAGGGCGAAGCTCTTGGCCCAGACTCCCCCGGAGCTTTTCCCGAATGGCACGGCGCGTTTCCAACGCCTCACTGGCCTGCACCCGCCGCGTTTGTTCCAGAATGCGGCGTTGGGCATCTTCCGGATGCCCCAGGTGATCAAATACCAGGTTGCTCACCCCGGACCTGACCGCCGTTTCAATGGTCAAGCGTCCGTAACCCAGCCAACTGCCGGGAAATTTTTTGGCGACGTTGACGTTTTGGACCTTGGACAGAGGGGCTTCATGCCGGGTCTCCTGGATGAACAAAATCTTTTCCTCATGAACGGCCCGTTGATCGGTGACGGTGTAATAGTCGTTGCGCCAATCCACATATCGCCACAGAACCCAAAGTAAGCTCAACACTACCGCACCGATCCGCAAACAGCGCAAAGCACTCTGCCAACCACCCGCCAACGGAATGAGCGCAAGGGCGAGGGACAAGAGCAACAAGAGCACGACAGGCAACAACCTTGATACCAGAACGAACCAATGGCGTCTTTCGCGGAAAAGGATGTGCTCATCCTCTCCCATCCAGGGCAAGGGTTTGAATTCTTTGCGCTCTTTCACCTCCTCACGGAGCGCGAGGTGCTTCTCAATGGCAGGCCACGCGGCGACCAGGCGGCCGTAATCGGCCCGGTGCAGGTAGATGAGCAACGTTTCGGCGGTCGCACGGGCCGTCGCGTCGCGAGGCTCTGCCAGGAACATGGCTCCTTGCCCAAACCCCACCCCTTTGGTCCCGGCCCGCAAGTAGCGATGAGTCGATTGGCCGGTTTGTGGATCAAAGGATTCGGTCACAACCGCCCCGTCGTACAGGAAATAAAGGGTGGGATCAAATTCCCCCTGATGGAACAAGATGTCTCCCCGTCGGTAGCGCGCCAAACCGACATATCCGGCCAGGTAGCGTCGGTCTTCGGAGGTACTGCCGGCAAATTCGGGGACCTGCTCCAGGGGTTTTTGAATGTCAAATTGTTCGATCTCCCGGTGGAAGCCGTGCTGCAACTCGCCGAGCCACCAAAAAGCGTCAAGGTCAAAGCGGAACAGTCGCACGTCGGTTTGGGCCACAGCCTGCTGCCGACGGGAGGCACGACGGTCCAACAGCTCCTCATGCCCGAAAAAGTTCCCGGCGGTCACATAGCGGTCGCCGACCAGGACCTGCCCGGTATCTACGACATAAAAGCCGTCCGCTTCCCCATCCGGTTGAAAAATGGTCTGTCCGGATTCATACTCAACGACCGTGAGCAGGTCGGCGACGTGGGATAGTTGCGCGTCGGAAAAGTAACGGAAAAGGGGGATGGCCAACAAGCGGGCAATTACATGGGTACGGGCCAAATTATCGTGGAGAGAGGGATACATGATCAACAAAGAGCGAAAATCCGCAGCCGGAAGACGCAACAGTCGGGCGTGTTTCTCGACGGTGGCCGTGGCCCTTCGCCGCCGATCATGCATCAAGGACCAACGCCCAAAGAATCCCCCCGGACCGATGATACGGCGCAGGACCTCCCGACCGTCGTCGTCCACCCCTCTTTCCCGGACGATGCCTTCCTCGATCAAGTAGAAAAAGTCGGGAACATCACCCTGCGCAAACAGGACATCGCCCTTCTTCGCCTGCCGCTCCTCAAACAGCGTGCCGATATAGTCCAGGGTCTGTGCATCCAGCCCGGCAAATATCCAAAAATTGCTCAACCGCCCTACGGCGTTTGCGATGCCCATAACTCCACTCTGGGGCAAGTTTGTACCCGGCTCCGATTCATCTTACCACGTGAGGAAGGCTTTGTCAACAAAGGCACAGAGAACGTAAAGGTAAAGGGTAAGACGCTTCGTTTATCCGCCATCCGCCCTCCCTCCAAAATTGGCAAAAGACCCTGCCTTTGGTATACTTCCCACATCTCACCTTGAGGGATGACAACAATGAACGAACACCGCGAACTCACCGCCGATGAACTGTGGAACCCCTGCGACCCCGGCCTGTTTGATTTTGAGACAACTGCCACCTTGCCCGGTGATGTGACCATCATCGGCCAGGAGCGGGCCGTGCAGGCTATTGACTTTGGCGTGGGAATCGCCAGCTTTGGGTTCAACATCTATGCCCTGGGCTATACCGGCACCGGACGGGCGACGACCATCCGCACCTTCCTCGACCGGGTGGCCGCCGAGCAGCCGGTCCCCCGCGATTGGATTTACGTCTACAACTTTGACGACCCACACCGCCCCAATGCCATCTCCCTGCCCCCCGGCGTCGCCGCCGAGCTCCGCCGTGATATGCAGGAGATGGTGAGCGACCTGCTGCGCGACATCCCCCGCGCCTTTGAGAGCGAGGATTATGCCAAGCAGCAGGAAGCGATCCTGCAAGAAATGCAGGAAAGACGCAACGAGATGTTTGCCCGGCTGGAACAAAAAGTCAACGAGCGGGGCTTTACCTTGCTCAAGACGGCTATGGGCCTGGGCATTGCCCCCGTACTCAACGGACAGGTCCTTACGCCGGAGACCTACCAGCAACTGGACGACGAAACGCAGCGGGACATTGAAAGGCGGCAGCAGCTGCTCCAAAGCGAAGTGGCGGAAACGATGCGCAGCATCCGCGACCTGGAAAAGGCGACCAAACGCCGCCTCCGTGATTTTGACCGGGAGATCGCCAACGCGGTCGTAGGCCACCTGGTGGACGAGTTGCGGGCCAAATACGGTGACCTGCCCGAACTGCTCGCTTACCTGGACGCCGTCCAAAAAGACATCGTGGACAATGCCGAAAGCTTCAAGGCGACGGAGGAGGAAACAGGAGAAGGGCTGACGGCAGCCGTCCAGGGCAGCCAGCGGGAAGCATTGCTCAAGCGCTACCAGGTGAACGTCATCGTGGACAACGGCCAACAGCACGGCGCGCCCGTCGTCTTTGAACCCAACCCGACCTACGGCAACCTGATCGGGCGCATCGAGCACCGGGCCGAATTCGGGGCGTTGGTCACCGATTTCACCATGATCAAAGCCGGTTGCCTGCATCGGGCCAACGGCGGCTATTTGGTGGTCGAGATGAACGGCCTGCTGGCCAACCCCTTGGCCTGGGATGCCCTCAAACGCTCCATCAAGAACCGTCAAATCCGCACGGAGGAGATGGGGGCGCAGCTGCAACTCATCTCCACGGTGACGCTGGAGCCGGAGCCGATCCCCCTGGAGGTCAAGGTCGTCCTCATCGGCGACCCGTTGACCTACTATTTGCTGTACGAATTTGACGAGGACTTTCGCAAACTGTTCAAGGTCCAGGCCGATTTCGGCACCGAGTTTGACCGCACGCCCGAAACTTGTCGCCATTATGCCCACTTTATCGCCGCCCGCTGCCGGGAGGAGGGGTTGCTCCCCTTTGAGCGGGAGGCGGTAGCGCGGGTGGTCGAATACGGTTCTTGGTTGGCCGGAGACCAACGTAAGCTGAGCACCCGCTTTGGCGAGATCGCCGACCTGGTCCGCGAAGCCAGCTTCTGGGCCAGGCGGGCCGGGCGAGAGCGCACCACCGCCGCCGATGTCCAAAAGGCCGTTGAACAGAAAATCTACCGCGCCAACCGGGCCGAGGAACAGATCCAAGAAATGATTGACGACGGCACGATCCGGGTAGATGTGACCGGCGAGGCGGTGGGCCAGGTGAACGGCCTATCGGTGCTTTCCCTGGGCAACTATAGCTTCGGCAAGCCGTCGCGCATCACGGCCCGCACCTACACCGGGCGGGAAGGGGTCGTCGCCCTGGAGCGGGAAGCCAAACTGAGCGGTAACATCTATGACAAAGGGGTGCTGACCCTCAACGGCTACCTGGGTGGCAAATATGCCGCCAACGCCCCTTTGAGCTTCTCGGCCACCCTCTCTTTTGAACAGATGTACGAAAGCATAGACGGGGATAGTGCCAGCTCCACGGAGCTGTACGCTCTCCTCAGCAGCTTGAGCGGGCTACCCCTCAAGCAAGGGATCGCCGTCACCGGCTCGGTGGATCAGCAGGGCAACATTCAACCCATCGGCGGGGTCAACGAAAAGATTGAAGGCTTTTTCCTGACCTGCAAGAACCGGGGCCTGACCGGCGACCAGGGGGTGATCATCCCGGCGGCCAATGTCGTCAACCTGATGCTCCGCGCCGAGGTGCGCCAAGCCGTCGCCGAGGGGAAATTTCACATCTATCCCATCCACACGGTGGATGAAGGCATTGAGATCCTCACCGGTGTCCCTGCGGGGGAGCTGCAAGAGGATGGGACCTACCCCCCCGATTCGGTCCACGGCCGGGTGCTGGCCCGCCTGCAAGAACTGGCGGAAAACCTCAAGAGCAAGGATAAAGATGAGGCGGAGGATGAGGAGCAGAACCCGGGCGATCCGGAGGAGGATAAACCGTCGGAGGAACCGGAAGCATAGCGCACCTCCTCCGAAAATCGCGGTTGGAACCGCCAAGACGAAGAGCGCAAAGTTTTCTTCTTTCCTTTGCGCCCTTTGCGCCTTTGCGGTTCAAATCCCCGGAACCGCCAAAGCGGGCCGTCCACGAAGCGGGCGCGAATACACGAATGCACGAATACGCCCGGCTCCAGGCCCAAAGGGAGCGACTTGAGTCGCCGCTTACCCGGCGCCGGGAGGGGAAAGGCCCAGCCAACGGAACTGATGGCGGGCCAGGGCCAGCGCATAGGGAGCCGATGTCACAGGGGGGAGTTCCGCACCGCCGAACAGGTCGCGGGGTCGGGCGGAGGTCCAATCGCCCAGGTCCAGGGCCACCTGCCGGGGTTCGGGTGAGAGGTTGTGGACGACCAGGATCGTTTCCTCACCATAGGAGCGCAAATAGGCCAGAATGGCCGGATCGGGCGGCGTCAGGAACCGGATCGCGCCCCGGCCGAAGGCGGGGTGCGCTTTGCGCACCCGGATCATCTCCCGCAGGCGGTTCAGCAGGGAGGCGGGATCGGCCTGTTGGGCCTGGACGTTGACGCGCCGGTAGCCGTAGGTTTCGTCGTCAATGAGGGGGGCGTAGAGCTTATCCGGCGCGGCGGTGGAGAACCCGGCGTTGGGGCCGTCGTTCCATTGCATCGGCGTCCGTAGGCCATCCCGGTCCTCCAGCCAGATGTTGTCGCCCATGCCGATCTCATCGCCGTAGTAGAGCACGGGGGAGCCGGGCAGGGTCAGGAGCAGGGAATGGGCCAATTCAATCCGCGCTCGGTCGTTTTCCAGCAGGGGAGCCAGGCGGCGGCGGATGCCCAGGTTGAGGCGCATCCGGGGGTGGGGGGCGTACACATCCCACAGGAATTGCCGCTCCTCCTCCGTGACCATCTCCAGGGTTAGCTCATCGTGACAGCGGAGAAAGGTCGCCCACTGGCCGGTGGGGGGGATGGGCGGCGTGCGGGCCAGGATGTCCAGGATGGGCGTCCGGTCGGCGCGGGCCAGGGCCAGGTAGATGCGCGGCATCAGGGGGAAGTGAAAGTTCATCTGAAATTCGTCGGCATCCAGGTAGGGGCGCACATCCTCCGGCCACTGGTTGGCCTCGGAGAGTAGCAGCGTGCCGGGGGCGTACTCCTCTACAAAGGCCCGCAACCGCTTGAGATAGGCGTGGGTTTCGGGCAGGTTCTCGCAGTTGGTCCCCTCCCGCTCATAGAGATAGGGCACGGCATCCACCCGGAAGCCGTCTATGCCCTGGTCCAGCCAAAAGCGAACCACATTGAGCATCTCCTCCTGCACCGCCGGGTGATCGTAGTTCAGGTCGGGCTGGTGGTGGAAAAAGCGATGCCAATAAAACTGGCCCCGCAGCGGGTCCCAGGTCCAGTTGGAGGTTTCGTAGTCGAGAAAGATGATGCGGGCCTGCCGGTACTTTTGATCGGTGTCGCTCCAGACATACCAATCGCGGTATTTCTCGTGCTCCGGGTGATGGGGATCGCGGGAGGCCCGGAACCAGGGGTGCTGGTCGGATGTGTGGTTGGGGATCAGGTCCATGATGACCCGCAGCCCGCGCCGATGGGCCTCTGCCACCAGGGTTCGCAGATCGTCCACCGTGCCGTAATCGGGGTGGATGGCGTAGAAATCGCTCACGTCATAGCCATCGTCGCGCAGGGGGGAAGGGTACACGGGCAGCAGCCAGAGGCAATCCACCCCCAGGTCTTGCAGATAATCCAGTTTGCCGGTCAGCCCCGGCAGGTCACCGATGCCGTCCCCGTTGCCGTCGGCAAAAGCCCGGACAAAGACTTCGTAGAAAACGGCATCCTTGTACCACCATCTATTCCGTTGCCTGGGGGGGATCATTCCGTTTCGCCCTCGTGTTCTATGCGCCACTCGTCTATGCCGCGTTGCCGGGCGTCGAAACTCACGCCTATCAGCGTCAGCGGCCTGCCCTCCTGCCGGTAGCGGGCCAAGTACGCCCGTTCTCTGATCTGGGCCAGGGCTTCCTGGGCCGACCCGTCCAACTTGAACTCAAAGATATGGATCCGGTCCGGCATCTCGATCACGGCGTCTATCCGCCCCCGGCTGGTCCGCACCTCGGCATCAATCTCCAAGCCGATCAACTTGAAGATGAGATAGAAAATGGTCTGATAGTATTTTTCCTGCCTGATCTGAATGTCATAGGGGATATTGGCCAGGAGGGCGTCCAGGATCGCAAAGAACCGCTCCCAATCCCCATCCTGCAACGCCCGTACCAACCGGCCCAAATAGTCGGTGACGAACGCCTTTTCCACCCCGCCGAATTCCCCCAGCAGGTAGGTCAAAAAGGCATACTTGACCTCATAGTTGGGGTAAGAAAGCCGATAGCGCCGCGTCTGGGGGTTGTACGCCTTGATGGTCAGGTAGCCGGTCTGGAAGAGCAGCGGGACAATATCCAGTTTCCCCAACTCGTAAGTGCTAAAGGCCAATTCTTCCAGGTCCAGTTGCTCTAGCCGGGAAACCTCATAGTCCCGTGACCGGATCAGTTTGAGGAGGAAGGTGGGTGT
>CAZQKE010000009.1:0-6722 GCA_964593865.1 uncultured Anaerolineaceae bacterium
GCTGACCTGCTGGAATTTGACCAGTTCGACCAGGGCGCGGATCTCGCAGGCGCGGAGGACCAGGCCCAGTTTTTTGGGGTTGCCGGTCATGGTCAATTGGGAAGCGGCCCGCGCGCCGTTGATGGGCAACACGGGGGCCAGGGGATCGGCCCGGTCCAGTGCGGTGATGTCTGTGACCAGCATGGGAGCGATGCCGTTGCCCGGCAACCGCATGGGCACTTGCAACGCTTCCACCACGCCCTTTTCCATCAGTGAACGGAGCAGTCCCTGTATCCCTTGCAGTGTGCCCTCTGATGCGCTAATCGTCGTTTCTATCATCTTTCACCCTCTTCTGTCAAATCGCGCCGACGCCTTTCAGCGGGTTCGGTCCTTTTTCTTTCAAGGCTGCCACGAATTCGGTCACCGTATCGGCAAAGTATTGGCCTTCGCTGGCGCTGATCCAGCGCAGCCACACCCGGTCGGGGTCAAAGCCCATCTGTTCCAGGATGCTTTGCAGGATGGCGACGCGGCGGCGGGCCTTGTAGTTGCCGGATTGGTAGTGGCAGTCGCCGGGGTGACAGCCGCCGATGAGCACGCCATCGGCCCCTTCCAGCAAGGCTTTGACGACGTACACCGGGTCCAGCCCGCCGGAGCACATCAAGCGGATGATGCGGATGTTGGGCGGGTACTGGATGCGCGATGTGCCGGCCAGGTCGGCCCCGGTGTAGGTGCACCAGTTGCACAAAAAGGCGATGATCCTCGGTTCAAATTCGGTCTCTGCCATGATCCCTTCCTCAATTTCAGGTTTCGCGGGCGTCCACGATGGTCAGGTCCAGGTCGGCCATGGCCGCCTGGAGCTGCTCCAGGGAGACATCCTCGACCTTGACCGTCACCACCGCCGTGGTCGGGTCGTCGCCCAAGAATGTGCCCAGGGCCAGGATGTTGCCCCCCAATTCGGCGATGGCGGTGGTCAGGCGGGCCATCTCCCCCTTGCGCTCCGGGATGTCCAAAGTCAGGCGCAGTCCCGAATCCCGGGCGCCCAGCATTTCCAAAAATACTTTGAAAATGTCGGTCTCGGTGATGATGCCCACCAACCGGCCGTCCTCCATCACCGGCAGGCCGCCGATTTTGTGGTCGGTCATGATCCGCGCCGCTTCTTCCAGCGGCGTGTCCGGCCCGACGGTGATGACTTCCCGGCTCATCACCTCGTCCACGGTGAGACGGGTCAGCCGGTCGTGCAGTTCGTAGATGCTCAGCGACGTGGCCGGGGAGGGCGCGGCGTAGAGCAGGTCCTTTTCGGAGACGATGCCGACCATACGACCGTTGTCATCCAGCACCGGCAGGCGGCGCACTCCGCGCCGACGCATGGTTCGCAGGGCGTCGGTGACGGGCGTACCGGCAGGGATGGTCACCGGTCGGCGGGACATTCGCTCACGGACCAGCATCAATCCTCCCGCACATCCACAATTTCCATGCCCAGGGCTTCCATGATGGCCACCAGTTTGTCGCCGTCCACGTCGGAGACCTTGACCGTGACCATGCGGTTGGTGGGGTCCTCACCCTGGAATGTCACCAGGGCCAGGATGTTGCCCCCCATGGCGGCGATTTCGTTGGTCAGGTTGGCCAGCATCCCCTTTTCCTCCGGGACGAGCATGGTCAGCCGCAGTCCCGGTTCGCGGGCGGCCAGCAGTTCCAAAAAGATGTTGAACAGGTCGGTTTCGGTGATGATGCCCACCAGCCGCCCGTCGCGCATGACCGGCAGGCTGCTGATTTGGTGATCGGCCATGATGCGGGCTGCTTCTTCAATGGCGGTGTATTCGGTGACGGTGATGACCTCGCGGGTCATCACCCCGGCCACCGGGTCGTCCTCTTTGGCCCGCAGCAGGTCTTTTTCGGAAATGATGCCGATCAGCGCTCCTTCTTTGTCCACGACCGGCAGGTGGCGGAGTTTATGTTCTTCTATGATCGCCAGGGCCTGGGCGACGGTGGCCTCATCGCTCACGGTCACGGGATGGGTTGTCATTCGTTCTACGACCAGCATCTCGGAGCCTCCTGTTTTCTCACCGCCGGTCAAACCCGGCGTCTCGGCGATGCGCCTTTCTTTAGATCAAGGCCATGTCCACGGCGGCCAGCATCTGCTTGTGTTCCAATGTCCGTTGCAGCGTTGCCTTGTTGGGACAGACCATGGCGCACACGCCGCAGCCCTGGCACAGGGCATAGTCCACATCGGCCACCCGCGTATCGTAGTTTAGCACCCGCGCCCCAAAGGGGCAAGCCTCCACGCAAAGGCCGCAGAAGCTGCACAGCCGCTCGTTGACCCAAACCGCCGTGGGCCGGTCGGCAAGCACCTGAGGAGCCAGGAACGCGGCGGCCCGCATGGCTGCTCCCTGGGCCTGGGCGATGGTTTCCTCCAAAAAGCGAGGGCTGTGGGCCAACCCGGCCACGAACATCCCCCCTCCCAGGTCCAGGGGTTTCATCTTGGGGTGCTCTTCGGCGAAAAAGCCGTCGTCATTCAGGGCGACGCCCAACGCCTGCGCCAATGCGCTGCCTTCTTCGGCTTCGATGCCCACGCTCAGCACCAGCAGGTCGGCCTTGAGCTCCACCGGCAGCCCCGTCACCGGTTCGACCAGCGAGACCCGCACGCCGTCCGCATCGGCCTGCACCTGGGGCTTGTCCGGCAACTCGTAGCGCATAAAGACCACACCTGCATCCCGCGCCATCTGGTAGGCTGCTTCGCGGAAGCCGTAGGTCCGCACTTCACGGTAGAGGACGTAGACGTTCGTTTCCGGGTGCAGTTCTTTGATTTTGAGGGCGTTTTTGACCGCCTGTGTGCAGCACACCCGCGAGCAATAAGGCCGTCCCGGCTCGCGGGAGCCGACGCATTGGATCATGACGACGGTGCGCGGGAAATCGGGGTCGTCCGGTTCGCCGTTTCCCAGCCGTTCTTCCAACTCTCGCTGGGTGATAACGTGGGGGTTCTGGCCGTAAAGGTATTCCTCCGTCGGCGCAGGTTTGCCGCCGGTGGCGACGATGAGGACGCCGTGTTCAACCGTTCGCTCTTCGCCGCCCACGGCGATCACCGACCGGTAGCGTCCCGGCTTGCCCTCGGTGCGCAGCAGCTGCGCCTTCCGATGGACTGTGATCCATTCGCTTTCTTCCACCTGGGCGATCAGGTCGGCCAATTCGGCCTGCGGCTCGCCGGAAAATTGGGTGTTGGGGGTTGGGGGCTGGTAGCGGATGTGCCGCCACTGGCCACCCAGTTCCGCCTCCCGCTCCACCAGGTCTACGGGGATGCCCAAACGGGCCAGGGTGAGGGAGGCCGTCAGGCCCGCCGCCCCACCGCCGACGACCAACGCCCGCCGGGTCAAGGCTTCCTCCGCCCTCAGGGAAAAGGCTTCCAGCCCGGACATGACCTTCAGGCCGGCGACGGCCATACCCACCAGCGATTCGGCTTTGGCGACCAGGTCCGCGCCGTTGTTGCGGTGGGGATAAACTACCTGCTCCCGCAGGGCGACGCGGGCCAGCAGGCGGGGATCCAGCCCGGCTTTGCCCATCATTTCTTCAAATTCGTCGGCGTACAGGCGGTGGGAGCATCCGGCCACGACGACGCGGTTCAGCCCTTCCGCTTCAATGGCTTCCCGGATCGCCGCCCGCCCTGCCTCGGTGCAGGCGTCGTCCACCACCTGGGTCAGGGCGACGCCCGGCAGCCCTTTGGCCCACCCGGCCACGCTTTCCACGTCCAGGGGCAGCAGATCGGCGCAGCGGCAGACGAACACGCCTACACGGGGTTCTTGGTCCGCCAGATCGGTGATCCGGGAAGGCGATAGGTTGCTCGGTTGGGCGGGCTTGACTTTGCCGTTCCCCAAATAGGCGGCAATCTCGGCGGCGGCCCCGGCGGCCTCGGCCACCGTCTCCGGGATGTCTTTGGGTTCGCGGAAGGCCCCGGCGACGAACACGCCCGGTTGGTTCGTCCGCAGGGGGTGGTAGCCGTCGCTTTGGGCAAAGCCGTATTCGTTCAACGCGACGCCCAACCGGCGGGCCAGGTCCTGCACTCCTTGGGGCGGGGCCAGGCCGATGGCCAGCACCACCAGGTCAAACTCTTCCTCGCGCAATTTGCCGTCTTCGCCCACGTAGCCGATGACCAGGTTTTTGCTCTGCTGGAGCTCATGGACGACGGAGGGCATGGAACGGCGGTAGGTCACGCCCGGCAGGGCCTGCACTCCCTCGATGTAGGTCTCGAAATCTTTGCCAAAGGCCCGCAGGTCCATGAAAAAGACGGTTGCTTCCAGGTCCGGGGCGATCTTTTTCGCCAGCGTTACCTGCTTGGCGGTGTACATGCAGCAGGCGGAGGAGCAATAGCCTGCGCCGCAGAGGTTGTCCCGCGAGCCGACACAATGGACGAATGCGACCTTCCGGGGTAGCTTGCCGTCCGAGGGGCGGGCCAGGTGGGCCACGCTGGACCCGGCCAGGCTGACCATCCGCTCAAACTCTGTCGCCGAGAGGACGTTGGCGTACACGCCATAGCCGTATTCGCCCTTGATGCGGGCGTCAAAGGGGGCAAAACCGGGCGTCAGCAGCACCGCGCCGACCTCCAACGTCTCTTCCCGGTCCTGCATCTCCAGGTCAACGGCCCCGGTGGGGCAGGCTTCCACGCAAGCCCCACAGCGGGTGCAATACTCCATGTCAATCAGCCAGGTATCGGGCACGGCCCGCAATCCCGCCGGGCGGTAGATGGCTTTGACGGGATGCAGCCGACCTTCATGGTCGTGGGGGCGTTCCACGGGGCAGACCGCCGCGCACTCGCCGCAGCCGGTGCATTTTTCGGCATCCACGTAGCGGGCCTTGTGGCGGATGGTGACCCGGTGGATTGGGGAATCGGTGGATTGGGATTTGCCCAATTTTTCGGTCTCCCAGTCCACCAACTCGGCGTAGGGCAGCAGGTGGACGTTTGCCCGCATGTCGCATTCAAAGGTGGGGCAGTATGAGGGTTGGTGGGGCAGCATGAGGCAGATGCCGCACGAGTTGGTGGGGAAGGTGTGGTCCAAGAGGTGCATAGATCCGCCGATGGTCGGGGCGGCGTCCAGCAGGTGGACCGGGTGGCCCAACTCGGCCAGGTGCATCGCCGCCGCCATCCCGGCAATACCCCCGCCGACGATCAGAACCGGCAAGCGATCAAGAGAGGCTTCTTGGGTCTCGCTCATTCGATGTCTTCTCCCTCATCACCGTTCAAATCCAACGCTCCGACCTCGGATAGATAGGTTTCCATCCGCTCCACGAATCGCTCCGCATCGGCCAACAGCTCGTTTGTCTCCTCCCAGGTCAGAGCAACCAAATCGTCACGATAATTACTTTTTTCCAGAATTCAGGATTCGGGTGTGCTCGTCCATAAGCTTATGCTCTCGCGCGCAAGGGCACGGTACAACGGCGCTCGGTGCCGCCGATGCCACTCGAACCGTTTCTGGGACATGGTTAGATCTGAGAGAACGACGCCATATTCGAGATCGATTTCGCTGCCCAGCCGGGCGATGGCTCGGCGCAGAGGCCGCTCTTCTCCGGCTACGATGACCAGCAGATCAATGTCCGATTCGGCGTCGGCATCGCCTCGCGCTTTAGAGCCGAACAGGCGCACGTCCAGAATTTCATCGGGATATGTGGCTTGCAAGCGCGAGACAAAGTCTGCCAATGCTCGTCGTTCCATCTCTGTCAGGGTAGACTGCTGAAACACCAACCGCTCTCCTCTAACCTGTTTCCCATCGGATGTTCACCTTTATCAAAAGGCCCTGTGGCCGGTATGGGTTGTCCCCTTGCAAAGGGAGGCTATACTCACCCCGCAACACACGGCAGGTTGGCCACGCGCACCAGGGTTCGAACGGTTTCGGCATTGTTGACAATGGCGCGCCTCGGTGTTATAATGTGTCCGAAAGAAACCCTGTTGGGTTCGCCCACCCGGCGAAGAGTCACCGTATGGTGGCCTGCCTGACCCGTTCAGGCTAGCCGGGTGGGTTTCCTTTATACTCCCGGATACTGACCTTGCCCGACAGTTGATCGAGATAAGCCATTTCACCGGTCGCGTATCGCCGAAAGACCGCACCCGCTACCGTATCGGCCAATTGGATCAGCGGTTCCCCTTCAGATCGCTTGGCAACGATCTGATTCGGCCCTACTATGCCTTGCTTGCGCAGATATCGCTTCAACTGCCTCACCGTTTCCCGATGTTGCCCAAAACGGTCCAGAATCAGGCGAGTTCCCTCCCACTCGCGCTGTGGGACCGATGCGATCAGATCGCCAACAAAGTGAACATAGAAAGCCAATTTGCCCACACGCTGCCAATGGCGCAGCAGCGCCTGTTTGTCTACCACCAAGACCGTCGCCCGGAAAACGGCATCCCCGGTGGCGGCCAGAAAAGCCTGACGAAATCGCCTGGACATTTTGTTAAATTTGAACTCGTACCGGCTCGATAAGCCCATTTCCCGTTTGAGCCGTTCGATTCGCTCTCGCAAAGGTTGTGGGTCATCCACAAACACGAATGCTACGACAAAGAACCTGCTCGATCCTCGTTCAAATTTGAATCCGGTCTCACCCGCTTCATCTCCAAAGGCGTAACGGGGCATTCGGCGGCTCCGGGACTACACCAGCCCCAGCCTTCCCAGCAGAGGCCGGGGGTCCACCAGGTGTTTGCCCAGCACCTTTTTCAGCGAGAGACCGTAAGCCAGGGCCATCAACTCGGTAAAGTAAAAGATGGG
>CAZQKE010000010.1:0-8336 GCA_964593865.1 uncultured Anaerolineaceae bacterium
CTCTTTTTCCGCACCACCGTCGGCGATAACGAATTGCGCATTGCCCAGGCGTTGGCCCAAGCCCTGGCCCGCGCCGACCTGGTGATCACCAGCGGCGGCTTGGGGCCGACCGTGGACGACGTGACCCGTGAGGCCGTCGCCCGTGTCACGGGCCGCCCCCTGGTCCTCTTTCCTCACCTGCTGGGCCAGATCGAAGCCTTTTTTGCCCGCATCGGCGCGACCATGAGCGAAAACAACCGCCGCCAGGCATATCTGCCCGAAGGTAGCATTCCCATTGAGAACCCCGTGGGCACGGCCCCGGCCTTTATCGTTGAGAGTGAGGAAGGGACGATCATCAGCCTGCCGGGAGTGCCCCGCGAGATGCGCTACCTGATGGAGCACGCGGTCGTGCCCTATTTGCGCAAGCGGTTGGGGCGCCGGGAGGCCATCGTCACCCGCGTTCTGCGGACCGTGGCCCTGGGCGAAAGCCGTATTGACCAGGCCCTCGCCGACCTGGAACGCTCGGCCAATCCCACCGTCGGGCTGGCAGCCCATCCCGGTCAGGTGGATGTGCGCATTGTAGCCAAAGCCCCCACCCAGGCCGAAGCGGAACGAATGGTCGCCGAATTTGAGGCCGAGGTCCGCCGCCGGTTGGGGGCGGCCATCTATGCCGTCGGCGAGACGACGTTGGAAGAGGCCATCGCCGCGCAGATGCAGCAGCAGGGCCTTACCCTGGCCGTGGCCGAAACCCTCACCCAGGGGGAGATCACCCGCCGCTTGAGCGCATACCCCGCCGTGATGCAAGGTGGCCTCGCCGCCGCCGATGGAGCAACCCTGGTCCGCTTGCTCGGTTTGGCCGATGAAGGGTCCGGCGGTGACGAAAGGGCTGCTGCCGTCGCCGCTCACCTGCGCCGCGCCTGGAGGACCGATTGGGCCTTGGCGGTTGTGGAAGACCGGGAAGGCACACTGTGGGCCGCCGTCGCCCGCGAGAGGGCGACGGATACCCGCCGCCTGGGGTTTCGCGGCCAAGACGACCGCGCCCGTGCCTGGATAACAACGCTGGCTTTGGATTTCCTGCGCCGTTTGAACGCCGAATCCGGCGATAGAGAGGACATCACCGATGACCGAACCGCCCAAACTGGTGCTCATTGACGGCCACGCGCTGGCCTACCGTGCCTATTTCGCCCTGCCCACCGAGATGTCCACCTCCCAGGGCGAACCGACCAACGCCGTCTTTGGCTTTGCCTCCATGCTGCTCAACGTCTTGCGCGACGTGCAGCCCGACTACCTGGCCGTGGCCTTTGACGTGGGCCGTACCTTCCGCCACGACGAATATGCCGAGTACAAAGCCAACCGGGCCGAGATGCCCGACGACCTGCGGATGCAGTTTGACCGCATCCATGAGCTGCTGGAAGCCTTACACATCCCCGTCTACTCTGCCGAAGGGTTTGAGGCCGACGACGTACTGGCCGCCCTGGCCCAACAGGCGGAAAAGCAGGGGGTGGAAACCCTTATCCTCACCGGCGATACCGACACCTTTCAACTGATCGGCCCCCATGTGCGGGTGCTGACGCCGGGCCGCTCCTTCCGGGAGACGGTACTCTACGACGAAGAGCGCATTCGTCGGCGATACGGCCTGGAACCGGCTCAACTCGTTGACTACAAAGCCCTGGTCGGCGACAAGAGCGACAACATCCCCGGCGTGCGGGGCGTCGGCGACAAGACGGCGCGAAAGCTATTGCAACAGTACGGCAGCCTGGAGGCCATCTACGAGCACCTGGACGAGATCAAAAGCGGGCGATTCCGCTCTGCCCTGGAAAAGGGCCGCGCCGAAGCCGAATTGAGCAAGCACCTGGTCACCATCGTCCGCGATGTGCCGGTTGAGCTGGACCTGGATGCCTGCCGCGTCCGCGAGATGGACCGGGAGCGGGTGGCGGAGCTGTTCCGCGAGTTAGAATTCCGTGCCCTGTTGAACCGGCTGCCCGGTGCGGAGCAACCGGGCGCAGCGGCGCAGCTTTCCCTCTTTGGCGAAGAGGAAGCCGCCGTGCCCGAATCCCCCACCGACTATCGGATCGTGGACGATCCCCAAGCCCTGGAAGCCCTGGTCGCCGAGTTGCGCCGGGCCGAGGCCCTTGTAATTGACGTTGAGACCACCGGCACCGACCCTATGCGCGCCCGGCTGGTCGGCCTTGCCCTCACCGCCCAGGAGGGCAAGGGCTATTACATCCCCAATCCCCAATCTGCCGACTCCGCGATTTACCAAATCCTTCAACCCCTGCTCCAAGATCCTTCCCTCCCCAAATATGCCCACAACGCCAACTATGACCTCACCGTCCTGGCCGAAGCAGGGATTGAAGTGACACCCTTGACCTGCGACACCATGATCGCCGCCTGGTTGCTCAACCCCGGCAGCCGGGGGCTGGGTCTCAAAAACCTGGCTTGGAAGCGGCTGGGGATTGAAATGACCCCCATCGAAGATCTCATCGGTAAGGGCAAGAAGCAGATCACCATAGACCAGGTTCCTGTGGAAAAGGTCGCTCCTTACGCCTGCGCCGATGTGGACATGACCCTCCGTCTGGCGAACCAGTTGCTGCCCGAACTGCGCGAAAAGAAACTGTGGGACCTGTTCGCCGAAGTGGAGATGCCCCTGGTCCCCGTCATCGTGGCGATGCAGCGGGCCGGCGTCAAACTGGATGTGGATTTCCTGGCCGAAATGAGCCGCCGGTTGAGCCAACGCCTGGCCGAATTGCAAAAGGAGATTGAGGAGATGGTGGGCCATCCCCTCAACATCCGTTCCACCCAGCAGCTCAGCGTAGCCCTTTTTGACGAGATGGGCTTGGCCCAGCCCTGGATGCGCCGGGGCAAATCGGGCCACTATTCCACGGCGGCGGACGTGCTGGAAAAGATACGGGACAAGCACCCGGTCATCGGTCTTATCCTGGAGCACCGGCAGCTTTCCAAGCTCCAGGGGACTTATGTGGGCGCCCTGCCGGAGCTGGTCAACCCTCGCACCGGGCGGTTGCACACCTCCTACAACCAGGCGGGCACGGCCACGGGCCGCGTCAGCAGCAGCAACCCCAACCTGCAAAACATCCCCATTCGCACCGAGCTGGGCCGCCAGATCCGCCGCGCCTTTGTGGCCGAGGAGGGCTGGTTGCTCCTGGCCGCCGACTATTCCCAGGTGGAATTGCGGGTCCTGGCCCACATCTCCGGCGATCCGGCCATGCTGGAAGCCTTCCGCCGGGGGGAGGACATCCACGCCAGCACGGCGGCCAGCATCTACGGCGTTCCCCTGGACCGGGTGACGCCGGAGCAAAGGCGCGTGGCGAAAATGACCAACTTTGCCATCAGCTACGGTGTGACCGGCTACGGCCTGGCCGAACGGACGGGGCTGACGCCGGAGGAAGCGCAAAAACTGATCGAGACCTACTTTGCCACCTATCCCCGCGTCCGGGAGTATATTGAACGCACCAAAAAGCAGGCCCGCGAGCAAGGCTATGTGGAGACGCTGCTGGGCCGCCGCCGCTACTTTCCGGAACTGGCCCCCAACCGCCGGGTGAGCCACCAGGCCCGCGAGGCAGCCTATCGCATGGCTATCAACGCTCCCATCCAGGGGACCGCCGCCGACATCCTGAAAGTGGCCATGAACCGCCTGTGGCGCGAACTGAAGGCGCGGGGCCTGCGGGCGCGGATGATCTTGCAGGTCCACGATGAACTGGTGCTGGAAGTGCCGGAGGAAGAGGTGGAGACGGTAGCTCCGCTGGTCATTGAAACGATGGAAGGGGCCTTTGACCTAGATGCCCCCCTTAAGGTGGATGCCAAGATCGGGAAGAACTGGTTGGAGATGGAAGAGATCGGGTATCGGCGTGATGCACCTAAACAGGACGTAGCCTGAGCGACACCGGCCCATTTGCAGCCGTGCGAAATCGGATTTACTGCTGTATGCGAGGGAGGTTGTATGAGGTTTTCCCGAATCTGCCTGGAAAATTGGCGCAATTTTGGGCATGTAGACGCACCTTTGCAGAATCGGGTGTTTCTGGTCGGCCCCAATGCCTCCGGCAAATCTAACTTTTTGGATGCATTCCGCTTCCTGCGCGACCTGGTAGTACCCGGCGGTGGGTTCCAGGCGTCGGTGGCAAAGCGAGGAGGAGTATCCCGCATCCGCAACTTGGCCGCCCGACGGTACCCCGATGTTGTCGTCCAGGTGGATTTAGAAGAAAAAGGTAGCCTGGCCTGGCGTTATCGGTTGGCCTTTGCCCAAGACAACCAAAGGCAACCGCTCCTCAAGGAAGAAAAGGTCTGGCAAGGCGAAACCTTGATCTTGCAACGCCCGAATGATGAGGACAGAGCCGATGAGGCCCGCTTGCGCCAGACTTACTTGGAACAGACCTTTGCCAACCGCGAATTCCGGGAGATCGCCCGCTTTTTTGCTTCTATCCGCTATTATCATATCGTCCCTCAGCTGGTGCGGGACCCGGAGCGTTCACGAGGGCGCACGGCCGACCCTTTTGGCGGAGACTTTTTGGAGCAGATCGCCCGCACCAACAAACGGACGCGGGATGCTCGCTTGCGCCGTATCCTTGCGGCGTTGCAGGTGGCCGTGCCCCAGCTCCGGGAACTCAAACTGGACAAGGACGAACGAGGCGTACCCCACCTGTACGGCAACTATGAACATTGGCGCCCCCGGGGGGCTTGGCAGACCGAGGCGGACTTTTCCGACGGTACATTGCGCCTTTTGGGCTTGCTCTGGGCCTTGTTGGATGGCAGCGGTCCGCTCCTGCTAGAGGAACCGGAATTGTCGCTCCATCCCGAAATTGTGCGCTATATTCCCCAGATGATGACAAGTATCCAGCGGGGGCCAAAGCGTTCCCGTCAGGTTTTTATGAGCACCCATAGCAGCGATCTGCTGAGCGATGAAGGGATCGCTGCCGACGAGATCCTGCTGACCGTTCCCTCTGCCGAGGGGACGCAGATCAAAGTGGGAGCCGAAATCGCAGAGATCCGCCGCTTGTTAGAAGCCGGCCTGACGCCGGCGGAGGCCGTTATCCCACACACCCAACCGCCCCATGCGGCCCAACTCTCTCTCCTTTGAGGCCGAGACGATATGGAGCAGATTTCCTATCCTGTCAGCCTGTTGGTCGAAGGTCCCACCGATGAAGCCGTTGTACGGCGTATTCTGGCGTATGTGGGCCTGCCTTGTGGGGCGGTGTACGGCAAAAAGGGCAAGGATGATTTACTTCGTCGCCTGCCCAGGTACAACCGGGCTGCCCGCTTTGCGCCCTGGCTGGCAGTGGTAGATCTGGATCGCGAGCCGGAATGCGCTCCTTTGCTGGTTCGCAGTGTCCTGCCCGATCCGGCACCGGCGATGAACTTGCGTGTGGCAGTACGGGCCATTGAATCCTGGCTTTTGGCCGATGCGGAACGAATGGCACGATTTCTGTCTATCCCGGCCAAGCGCATTCCTGCCGACCCGGACGCGCTGGCGGATCCGAAAGCCTTTCTGGTCAACCTGGCGCGTCACAGCCAAAGGCGGGCGATCCGCGAGGAAATGGTTCCCCGTGCGGGGAGCGGCGCTCGCGTAGGCCCGGGATACACAAGGCGGATCATCGAGTTCGTGAATGCAGAGGATGGTTGGCGTCCCAAAGTTGCCGAGCGGCATTCGGATAGCTTGCGCAGATGTGTGGCCTGCTTGCGCGCCTTGAAGGAGTGGCGCCCTGACTTCTGACAATAAAATCCGGAGGACAAACCATGCAAGCGCTCAAGGAACGGATCCTGCGCGAAGGGAAACACCTGGGGAAGGGCATCCTCAAGGTAGATAGCTTTGTCAACCATCAGGTGGACCCTGTGCTGATGATGGAGGCCGGAAAGGAACTGGCCGCCCGTTTTGCCGACGTGGGCGCGACCAAAGTCCTGACCGCCGAGATTTCGGGCATCGCTCCCGCCTTGACCACCGCCCTGGCCCTGGGCGTGCCCTTGCTCTACGCCCGCAAGACCAAGCCCGTGACCATGACCGACCCGGTGTATGTCGAGGCGGCCCCTTCCCACACCAAAGGGGTATCCGTCTTTTTGATGTGTTCCCCCGAATTCCTGACACCCCAGGAACGGATCCTCATCATTGATGACTTTTTGGCCAGTGGCCAGACCATCAAGGCCCTGGTGCGCATGGTCCGCCACGCCGGGGCCGAACTGGTGGGCATCGGGGCGCTTATTGAAAAGGCTTTCGAAGGTGGGCGGGCCGAGCTAGAGTCGCTGGGCGTGCCCCTCCACGCCCTGGTCAGCATTACCGAGATGACAGAGGATCGCATCATCTTTGCCGAGTGATCTTTCAAGTGGACATGTGAGTAGGCGAGAGTTCGGACTGTGTACAACAGACATTCGGAAAGCAGCATGGGTCCACAATAGATTCCATCGGGCTCCGAACTTTCGCTTATTCACGTGTCCACTTTCGGGGGAAGATCAATAAGCACAATGAGCAGGGAACGGCCCGCGCTTCAGCCGCTGCGCCGGAGCGAGCGAAGCGAGCGGAGGCGCTGTCGGCTGGAAGCGCTTGTTATGCGGCCTCTCCCCCTATTCCTCCTCCCTGAACCCCAACACCGTCACCGAATCGCCGTTGGTGTTCGAGACATACACCCACCCATTGGCCGGATTCACCCCAATACCATATGGATACCAGCCCACGTCAATCGTCGCCAATACCTTCGTCCCGTGGATCACCGTTACCGTGTCATCGCGAAAGTTCGCCACGTAGACATTTCCTGTCAACGGGTCTATCACCATTTTGAGCGCCCCCCACCCCACCTCGAGATCCCCGATCACTTCCATATCCCGAACAACAAGCATCCAAGAACCACCGTAAACTATGTAGACTTCCCCTGTCACCGGATGCACCCGCATATTTCGCGGAGATGGCCCTTCTTTCCATAAATCAACCTGCTGCACGATCTCCGCATCTCGTGCGCGTAACAGATTACCATTCGCATCAAGAATGTACACATCCCCTGTGCGTGGATCCACATCCATCGCTAGCACAGGGGCTTCCAAAGCGTATCGGGCCATCACGTCCATCCCTTCAACAACGACAACTTCCCCGCTGATCCCCACGGTCACATTCCCAACACCACCACCAACGTACACATAGCCACTTAGCGGGTCAACCACTGCATGTTTTGCCAGCACATCACCCAGCGGAACGACACCTATCGTCTGAGCCCCGCTTAGGACTGTCAAGTTCCCCTCCACCACCGGACGCTCCCCTCGTGGAGGCCATTTGCTGTACCCACTCACCACATAGGCCCAGCCTCTTCGTGGCTCGACCATCACATCGAAAGGCTCCCGCCCCGCCACCTCTACGGTGGTGATGACCTCTGTCCCACGAATCACCGTCACGCTGTCGCTGCCTCTGTTCACGACATAGACCCAACCCCTTTCTTCATCCACGGCAAGTGCATCGGCTTCCTCCCCTCCTGTTCGTAGCGCTGCAACTTGTTCCAGCCCACTCAGCACGAAAACGTAATCCCCATACTCATTCGTAATGTAGACGTAACCGGTGCGAGGGTTGACGCCTACTTCTACCGGATGTCCGGGGTAGAGCGGAATCTCCGCCAACACGACCGGAATTCGCGGTTGCTCCGGTTGGCAACCGGCAATCAATAAAACCAACAGCAACCAACACTGCAAGACTCGCCAAAGTAAAGACTTGTTCATAGCCGCTCCTTACTGGTTCTTGACGACGGCGGGCAGATAAATGTGATGCGAGAACAACTCGTCACAAGTCAGAGGGTAAGCAAGATAAGCGCACCATACCTCCTTCGGTGTGACTTTATCCCCTCGGTACAGGCCAAACCACCAATCCACACAGTAATACGCCCCTTGAAGTGGCTGGCAATGAAGCCCACCGTGTCGGCAAACTCCTGCCGATATTCCGCCGCCGCATTCTCATCATTGAAATCCTGCCGCACGAGCGTTTCATGGTTCGCCAACCCGGCACACCGATACCTTGAGCACACAACGTGTCCACCATTCGATCGTACGCTTGTAAGTCAACGATCCCATCTACTTGCACAAAACCCAATCTCACCCAAGCCACACCAGCCGCCTTGAGTTTGTCAACGGCAATAGTATCATCTGCCCGGATCATCGGTACCGGTGACCCGACCGTTGGATCATATGTGGATCATATGGCGGCAGAACAACTCCCTTGCTGCCCGGATCCAAGTCCCCGCAAATCGGATCAGGAGTATTGTATCGCCACACCTCCAGGTTGTCTATCCACGCCCCCTCTGCCCGCTCGGAATCACCATCACTGTGAAACAGCCACCCCACCCATACACTATCGTCCCCCGCCACTCCCTGAAACC
>CAZQKE010000011.1:0-15205 GCA_964593865.1 uncultured Anaerolineaceae bacterium
GGGCAACGGTGGAGCCGATCGGGAGCAGCGCGGATGTTGGCTGCCTTGGGGGAGGTGCATAGCCGCCGCTGGGATGCCATGCTGCAACGCCTGGCCCTGCCCCCTATGCGTCAAACTTACCCACAATTTTGAAATACACCCCAAAAGCGCAGCGCGATTGCTCCCGGTTGACAAATCGGCCGACCCGTGCTAAAGTATCCCTGCGAAACCGTGAAGGAGGTCGAGCCGATGTGGACCTTGCGTCCTCGTCCGCTCCTGGAAGCCGGTCTCTGATGCTGTAACCCACGCCGATCTCGGCGGCTGTCCTCACCCGGCCGCCGACCGTTCCCCGTGTGCAAAATCCGAGCCTACCGGAAAATTCCGGACCCACCGAGACGCCGAGAAGACGGCATGGCATCCTCCATCCCTCGGCGTGCTTGGTGGTGCAAAGAAAACGTTTAGGATGGGCCGATGCGCCTTTGCCCATCCGTGCATCTTGTTTCATGGGAGGAAGATCATGATTCGACCGAAACTGCAGCTCCTGTCGCCCGAAACCGTCAACCGGGCGATTGACGAAGCCTATGAATTGCTGTGGGACCCCGGCGTCCGCGTCCACTATGACGAAGGTCTGCAACTCTTGGCCGAAGGGGGGGCGACGGTGGATTTTGAATCCCGCGTTGCCCACATCCCCCGCGACCTGGCCGAAAAGTGCGTGGAAACCGCACCCAACGAATTCTACCTCTACGATTTTGACGGCAACCCGGTGGTCCACTACGGCGGTGACGACATCCACTACGACCCCGGCTCGGCGGCCATTGAGATCGCCGATTACAACGCCAAAGAGTCGCGCACGCCGGTCACCGCCGACCTGGAAAACTTTGTCCGGGTGGCCGAGATGCTGCCCCAAATCGACGCCGTGGCGACCTCCATCGTCTGCGGTGACGTACCGGAAGAGATGTCCGACTGGTATCGCCTTTACCTGCTCCTGCTTTATGCCCGCAAGCCCATCGTCACCGGGACCTTTGCCATTGAGTCTTTTGCCATCATGCACGAACTGCTGGTGACGGTAGCCGGCAGTGCGGAGGCCCTGGCGGCCAAACCCCGCGCCGTGTTTGATGTCTGCCCCTCTCCGCCCCTGCTGTGGAGCGACATCACCTGCGCCAACCTGATCGACTGCGCCCGCACCGGAACCCCTGCCGAACTGGTCTCCATGCCGCTGACGGGGGCCACCGGCCCGGCAACGGTCATCGGTTCCGCCGTACAGCACGCCGCCGAGTGCCTGAGCGGGATCACCATCCATCAACTGGCCAAGCCGGGCAGCCCCATCGTTTGGGGCGGTTCCCCCGCCTCCTTTGACATGCGCACCGGCACAACGCCCATGGGATCCATCGCGACCATGATGCTGGATTGCACCTACGCCCAGATCGGCAAGGCCATCAAGCCGGGCGGCCTGCCGACTCACGCCTATCTGGGCATGTCCGATACGAAGATCGTGGACGCCCAAACCGGCCTGGAATCGGCTTCCGGAGCCATCTTGGGTGCGCTGGCCGGGATCAACATGATGTCCGGGCCGGGCATGATGGATTTTGAGAGCTGCTTCAGTTTGGAGAAGCTGGTCATTGACGCCGAGATCGTGGGCATGGCCAAGCGGCTGGTACGCGGCGTGGACGATTCGGAAGAACCTTTGGCCCTGCACGTCATGCGTGAAGTGGGCCACGCGGGCAACTTTCTCAAGAGCAAGCACACCCGCCGCAACTTCCGCAAGGAGGATTACATCCCCAGCGAGGTCATTGACCGCGACTTTCGCCAGACCTGGTTCGACAAAGGCGCGTTGGACATCAACGCCCGCGCCCACCGCAGGGTCCAGGACCTGATCGCCGCTTGGGAACCGCTGGACCTTGACCCTGCCATCGTCCGCGAGTTGGAAGCCATCGCCACCCGCCACGCAGCAGCGGTGGGCCTGGATAAACTCCCCGAACGCACGATTCATCGGTAAACAGGAGGACAACGGTGAGCGAAGAACTGTTCAAAAATATGGCGCAGGCCGTAATCGACGGAGATGACGAAGCAGCGGCTGCCCTGGCGCAGCAGGCATTGGACCAGGGCATTGACCCGCTGGAAGCGATCAACAAAGGGTTCACCCCCGGCATGGATGTCGTGGGGGAGCTGTACTCAACCGGCGAGTACTTTTTGCCCGACCTGATCCTGGGTGGGGAGGCGATGAAGGCAGCTTTGGCCGTCTTGGAACCGGCCCTCAAAGCCGCCGGGCAGGCGCGGGAGGTGCTGGGCAAAGTGGTGCTGGGCACGGTCAAAGGCGACATCCACGAGATCGGCAAATCGTTGGTCGGCTCTATGCTCGCCGCCAACGGCTTTGAGGTTTACGACCTGGGCATTGACATTGAATCGAGCGAATTCGTCGCCAAAGTCCAGGAATACCAAGCCGACATTCTGGGCCTTTCCGCCTTGCTGACAACAACCATGCTCCACCAGCGCGAAGTCATCCAACTGCTGGAAGAGGCGGGCATCCGCGACCAGGTCAAAGTCATGGTCGGCGGCTGCCCGGTGACGCCCGGCTGGGCCGAAGAGATCGGGGCCGATGGCTTTGCCGAGGATGCCGCCGGGGCCGTCGCCATCGCCAAAAGGCTGGTGGGCAAAGCCTGAGCCGGCGGAAAACACCCTCCAACAACAAACGCCCGGTGCATCATGCGCCGGGCGTTTTTCCAATTGCAACTTTGCCCACCTTGAGGTAGAATGCCCCCATGGACAAGGGACGTGCGTTCTTTTGGCTCTGGGCAGTCCTGCTCATCGCCCTGGCAGGCTGCGGCCAACCCCAACCGATGCAGGTGACGCTCCGCGCCGATGGGCAGGAAACCCTGCTTCAGATCACCGCGCCCGCCATGACGGTCCGGGACCTGCTGGCGGCGGTGGGGATCACCCTCGGTCCCCGCGACCGCGTAGAGCCGGACCTGTACTATGAACTCGGCGACGGCATGACCATCACCGTCACCCGCGTCACCGAAACCTTTGAAACCGAACGCCGCCCCCTGCCCTTTGCCCACGAAACGGTGCGCAACGAAGCCATCCCGGAGGGCGAGCGACGGCTCCTCCAGCCGGGGGCCAACGGCGAAGTAGAGATCACCTACAAGATCACGCTGGAAGACGGCGTGGAGGTCGCCCGCGAGGAGGTCCGCCGCGAGGTCGTGGTTGAACCGGTCAACGAAGTGATCCTGGTCGGCGTGCGGGGCGAGCTGGCGGCAACGCCCATTTCGGGGACCATCGTCTACCTTTCGGGGGGCAACGCCTGGCTCATGCGCGAATCCTCCGACCTGCGGCGCAACGTCACCGGCTCCGGCGACTTGGACGGGCGGGTGTTTGCCCTCTCGCCCGACGGCGACCGCCTTCTTTTCACCCGCGCCATGCAAGGCGACGTAGATACCCCCCTCAACGCCCTGTGGATGGCCTGGACCTCGCTGGTAGGCGAGGACCCGGTCTACCTGGGCGTCACCGGCGTTATCTGGGCCGGTTGGTCGCCCGACGGTCGGCAAGTGGCCTACTCCACCGCCCGGCGGACCGGCGGCGTGCCCGGCTGGAAGGCCAACAACGACCTGTGGTTGATGACCCTGCCGGAGGAAGGCTCCAAAGCGGAGGTCAAAATCAGAATGCTGCTGTCGCCTTCCGCCGAGTTCGCCTATGCCTGGTGGGGGCGCACCTACGCCTGGTCACCCGACGGGCACTATATCGCCTACGGGCAGGCCGACCAGGTGGGCCTCATCTCCCTGGCCGACCGGCAGATCGTGCCCCTGGTCTCCTTCCCCGCCTACCGCACCCGCAGCCACTGGGCCTGGACGCCGACCGTCTCCTGGACGCCCGACGGCTACCTGCTGGCCACAACAATCCACGAGGGAGCGGTGGGTGCAGAGGCGGAGGATAGCCCCACCTTTGGCCTGTGGGCCGTAGGGACCACCGGCGACCTGCGGGTGCGGCTGGCGGAAGAGGTAGGTATGTGGGCCGGGCCGGTCTGGTCGCCCGCGGAAAACGACCTGCTGGCCTATGGGGTTGCGACCAGCCCCGACAACTCGCAGGACAGCCGCTACACCCTCTGGTTGATGGACCGGGACGGCAGCAACCGGCGCAAACTCTTTCCGCCGGAGGGGATGCTGGGCCTGATCGCCCCCGCGCCGGTCTGGTCACCCTGGGGGGATGCGCTGCTGATTGAGTATGAGGGCAACATCTACCGGCTGGGCATCGAAACGGGCCGCCTGGATCAGCTGACCGGCGACGGGCAAAGCTCCCACCCGCAGTGGGCGCGCTAGGAAAAAGCTTTTGCTCCCCTCGCACTTTGGAAATTTTGTGCATCTACCCTAGGCGGCTTGTCCGCCACGACCAAAACGACGGTTGTATCCCGCACCGGGCGCAATTCCTGGGTGATGGTCAACCCGGCCTGCTCCAGAGGACGGCACAGCCCGCTCACCGGCTCCCTCTGGCCGGTGATACGGTACAGCCACTCCAGCCAACTCCAGGGGGGCCTCCGGCGGTCAATGGTAGCCATCTCCAAGATGACGATGCGCCCGCCCGGCTTGAGGATGCGGACCGCACCCTCAACCCAAGCGGGGTTGTGGACAAAAGGAGGGGGAAAGGTCAGGAGCAAAGCGTCAAAGCAGGCAGGGGCAAAAGGCAGTGCTTCTGCCCTTCCCCGGCAAAGGGGGACCGACAGACCGCGCCGCGCCAACCGGCGCCGTGCCCGGCGGAGCATGGTCGGCGACAGGTCCAGGCCGACGGGACGATGCCCTCTTTGGAGCATCTCCGGCAACAGATGGCCCGGCCCGAAGCCGATCTCCAAAACCAGGCCGTCGGCAGGGAGGAAATCCAATGCCGTCATCTGCCAAGCGCGCCACAGCCCCGCGGAGACGATCCAGCTGACGGCGTCGTATAGGAAGGACAGCTCGTTATAGAGCAGGCGGAAACCCAGGGCAACCAGACGCATCCAGAGCCTCATGAGTGCCCCGCCCGCCCTTCGGAGCCTCACTCCCATAATCGGCAAAAAGCACACAGATCCCCGGCGGTGGTCGGCTGCCCGCAGCGGCGGCAAGGATGGAGCTCCACGGTGCGTTCGGCAAATATCACCTTCCCCTTCTCCCGCGCCCGCAGGAACTCCAGGTAGAACTGCTGCTTGGCCCCCGGCGAATTGCGCTCCAGCCGGTTCAGGAGCTCCTTGTAAAAGTTGGTGGTTGACCCCCTGGCAAAGGGGCATTCGTCGTAGATGTACCCGATCCCCTGGATCAACACATAGGCCGCCGTCTCGCGTTCGTAAAGCCGCACAAAAGGTTTGACTTTGCGGGCCAGACCGTCTCGCTCTTCCAACACGGGAGCCTGGCGGGCCAGATAGCCGGTTTGCCAGTGGAGGGTGTTTTGCATCAACACGGCGACTTCGTCGTCCAGGTTATGACCGGTGGCAATGGCCGCAAAACCGCCCTCCAACGCCACGCGGTTCATCACATGCCGCTTGACCAGACCGCAGACGGCACAGGGCTTGCCCCGGCCCCGCCGCTTCGTCCGGGCCAGGGTGGGGATGCCCTGACCGTATTCCTGGGCAATGTCCACCACATGAAGCACCGCCTGGGGATGCCGCTCCTCCACAAAGCGGCGGCAAAACTCCAGCGATTGGGCCGAATAGCCGATCCCTTCATCAATGCCCAGACCGATATACATCCCCTCGGCCCGGTAGCCCAGCCGGAGCAGGACATCCCACAGGGCCAGGCTGTCCTTGCCGCCGGAGACGGCAACCAAGACTTTATCCCGGCGGGAGAACATTTTGTATTTTTCAACGGTTCGCTGCGTCATGGCAACGAACCATTCGGTAAAGTGCTCGGCACACAGACGTAGCCTATGCTGGCGCATGTTGATCACGGCCAGCTCACCGCATTTGCTACATTTCATCATTTTATCCGCCGGAAACAACGGCAATGAGTTTGATGGTGTCGCCGTCGCGGGTCAGGGTGGCTTCGTTGATCAGCTGCCCATCACGCATGGCCAGGGTAGATTCCGGGTTCAACCCCGCCTGTTCAATGATGTGACGCACGGTGCTGCCTGGCTTGACCTCCCACTTTTTATCGCGGTAGATTACTTGGACCATCGTTCCCTCAAGGATTCTGCCCGGTATTGGGCCAAAGAACGCAACCCATTCCTCAGGATACCGGCCACAAAGATACCACAAAACCGCCGCTTTGTCCAACCCCTCTTTGCCGTTTTTGCCATACCGACCGGTCGGTTTGACAAAGGTTGCCAATTGTGGTACGATACCGACCGGTCGGTATGAAACCGCCCGTTGTGTACCATCAAAAACGCAGGAACGGAGGGAAAAGACCATGCGTAAACACACAACCATCGTTCTCGTCGCAATCCTGGCCGCCGCGCTCATCGCGCCGAGCGTGTTGGCCCAAGAGCCGTCGCCGACGGACACGGTGCAGAGCTACTACACCGCCCTGGGCGAGGCCGCCGCAAGCGGCGACCTGACCGCCCTGCTGGACCTTTTTGCCGACGACGCCACCATCACCGTCCCGGCCCTTTCGCCCGACCCGGTCGGCGGCAAGGAGGCCATCCAAACCACCATTGGCGGCATCCTGACCATGCTCCAGGGTTTGCAGATTGCCGTGGGCGATATAGCCGTCGAGGGCGATCAGGTGACCGTCACTTACACCGTCACCGTCGCCGGGATGGAGAACCCCATCCCCGCCACCGACACCTTTGTCATCCAGGGGGGCAAGATCCAATCCCTCACCATTGACATCTCCGCCGAGGCCATGACCGCCATGCCCTCCCCCGCCGAACTGCCCCAGACCGGCGGCCCTGCCTTACCCCTGTTGCCCGGTTTGCTGGTCGCGGGTGGCGCGGTGTTCGTCGCCCTGGGTCGTCGTCTCGGTCGGTGAGGGGAACGTCCATGTTTGAAAAGATCGGCTCTTTCGCAGCAAAATTCCGCTATCCCATCGTCGCCGCCTGGATCGCGCTGGTCGTGATCGTTCTGCTGTTCGCGCCCGACCTGGCCGACGTGGTGACATCGGACCAGAGCAGCTACCTGCCTGCCGATGAAGCCAGCGTCATCGCCGCCGAGGTTGCGGCAGAGTATTTCCCCGATCAGGCGTCGCCCTCCCAGGCCGTGCTCGTCATCCAGAGCACGAACGGCCCCGTGGCCCAAGGGGAAAACCTGGCCTATCTGGCCGACCTGACCGCCTGGTTGGAGGACGGTTTGCCGGATCAAGTGGTCGGTCTGGTCCTTTCACCCACCGATCCCGACCTGGCCGAGCGGCTCGTCAGCGACGACGGCCGGGTGGCCATGATCTTTGTCGGCCTGCTGGGGGCCGACGAGGACCCGGCGGTGCTGGCCGCCCTGGACGCCATGCGGGCCAAACTGGAAGAGGCCCCCGCCGGGCTGAAGGGTTATGTCACCGGCAGCGCGGCCATCGTCAACGATTACATGACCGGCGCCCTGGAAAGCGCGGATCGGACGACCATCATCACCATCTTTTTGGTGATCATCATCCTGCTCCTCATCTACCGCACCCCCGTCGCCCCCATCGTGCCCCTCATCACCATCGGCGTCGCCCTCCTCGTCACGCGGGGCGTGGTCGCCTGGCTGGGGCAGATGGGCATGGTCGTTTCCAGCATCACCGATGTCTTTTTGGTCGTCCTCCTCTTTGGGGCCGGGACCGACTATTGCCTCTTTCTGGTCAGCCGCTTCCGCGAATACACCGCCGACGACCTGCCCGGCCCGGAGAGCGCACGGCGCACCGTGGGCCGCGTGGGGGAGACCATCACCAGCAGCGCGGGGACGGTCATCGTCGGCATGATGGCCCTTTCCTTCGCCGATATGAAACTCTTTGCCAGCACCGGCCCCAGCCTGGCCCTGGGCGTGGGCATCGCCCTCATCGCCGGGCTGACCCTGACCCCGGCCCTGTTGGCCATCCTGGGCAAATGGGCCTTTTGGCCGGGCGGCGCCCACCACGCCAAGCACGGCGGCTGGTGGGGCAAGCTGGCCCATTGGGTGACGGCCCGCCCCTGGGTTCCCCTGATCCTGGGCCTGCTGATCCTCGTGCCCCTGACCCTCTACGGCCGGGGAGCGACCCGCAGCTTTGACCTTCTTTCCGACCTGCCCGACGACGTACCCTCCAAAGCCGGGTTCAACCTGCTTTCCGAAAAGTTCGGCGCGGGCGAAATGCAGCCCCTGGACGTGATCATCACCGACATCCCCGACCCCCGCAGCCCGGAGGGCATGGCCCACGTGGACGAGATCACCCAACGTCTGCTGGCCGTGGAGGGCGTCGCCGACGTGCGGAGCCTGACCCTGCCCGCCGGGCAGGACGAGCCGGAGTTGGCCGAGATGCTGCGCGTGGAGGAGCAGTTGCGCCTCATGGCCGGGCAGGTGGAGGAGGCCCGCGCCCGCTTGGACGATCCGGCGGCCCTGGCCGATGCGGCGGACGACGCCGGGGGCTTTGATCTGCTGCGCCGCTACCTGGACGACCTGGCCGCCGCCTTCCCCGACCTGGCCGACGATGCAAACTACCGGGCCGCCGTCGCCGCCCTGGACGACCTGGAAGGGGCGATGGCCGAGGGGCAGGAGCGGCTCCTGGTCCACAACCAGTTGGCCGAAGCCGCCCAGGGCGTCGCCCAGGGGCTGGACCTGGAGGCGCAGGCCCCCTCCGCCGAGGCGTTGGATGAAGCCGCCGCCGGGTTCGCCGCCCTGCGCGGCTACCTGACCGGCCTGGCCGAGGCCCAACCCACCGTGTCCGAGATGGAGGGCTACACGGCGGCCCTGGACGCCCTGGACCGCCTGGAAGCGACCCTGGCCGAAATCCAGGACGCTTTGCTGGTCTCCACCCAACTGGACCTGCTGGCCCAGGGGCTGAACCGGGCAGCCGCCCTCTTGCAGGACCCGGCGGCGTTGGAGGAGATGGCCGCCTCCCCCGACCAGACGGCCCTGCTCGGCAGCCTGGACGCCTACTTGCAGGAACTGACCGCCGCCTATCCCGCCCTGGCCGGGGACGCCCACTACCGGGCCGCCGTCGAGCACCTGGACGCCGTCAACGCCGCCGTGGATGAGCTGGCCCAGGCTGCGCTGGTCGGCAACCAGTTGGCCCTCATCGCCCAGGGGATGGACGACACCCTCCGGGCGTTGGAGGAAAACCCCCTGGCCCTGTTGCCCCAGCCCGGCGAGCCGGACGCCGCCGAGCAGATGTCCGCCCTGGCCGCCTATCTGGAGGAGATGGGCGCGGCCTATCCCTCCCTGGCCGCCACGGAGGACTATCAGACGGCCATGACCACCCTGCACGAAATGGCCCAGGGCATGGAGACCCTGGACCTGGCCCACGTCAACGAAATCATCGCCGCGACCAAAGAATCGCTGACCGTCCTGAGCGACGCCTTCCACGGCCTTTCGGCCACCGCCGCCGAGACCCTGCCCGACGCCACCTTCACCCCGGAGGAGCTGCCGCCTTCCCTGGCGGCCATGGCCCCCGACCTGACCCCCATCGCCCAAGAGACCGCCGCTGCCGGGGAGGAATTCGCAGCCCTGGCCGAGACCGTCCGCCGGGAGATGCCGGAGGCGATCTTGATCCCCGAAACCGAACTGCCCGCCGCCGACGCGACCGACCCCCTGCCCGCCCTGGAGGCCGCCGCCGACGACCTGGCCGCCGCCCTGGACCGGTTGGCCTCCACCGCCGCCGAGGAAATCCCCGACGCCGCCTACATCCCCGAAAGCGACCTGTTGGCCGGCGAGATGGACGCCGCCCTCGATTCGCTCCGCGCCGACCTGGACGCCTTCCATGCGGCCCTGATGGGCCTGGCCGACGGGTTCGCAGCGCGGGCCGACGGCTTTTTCATCCCGGAGGCGTTGGCCGCCCAGGCCGGGGAGGACCTGACCCCTCTGCTGGATACCTACAGCACCGCCGACGGCCGGGCCGCCCGTTTGCAAGTGGTCCTGGCCGATGACCCCTTTAGCCGGGAGGCCATGAACACGGTGGAAACGCTGCGCGAGGAGGTGCGCCACGCCAGCGCGGGCTATGTCAGCGGCAGCACCGCCACCAACCTGGACCTGCGGGAGGTGATGGACCGGGACTTTGTGCGGATCGTGGCCCTGGTCATCGGCGGCATCTTTATCGTCCTGATCCTGCTGCTGCGCAGCCTGGTGGCCCCGATCTACATGATGCTCACCATTTTGCTCAGCTACGGCGCGACCATGGGCCTTGCCCGCCTGGTGTTTGAGGGCATCTACGGCCGGCAGATCACTTGGTTCATGCCCTTCCTGCTGTTCGTCGTCCTGGTGGCCCTGGGGATGGATTACAACATCTTTCTCATGGGCCGCGTCAAGGAGGAAGTGGCAACCCACGATACGCGGACCGGCATTGAGCGGGCGGTGGAGCGCACCGGCGGCATCATCACCTCGGCGGGCATCATCATGGCCGGGACCTTTGCCGCCATGATGTCCTCTTCCCTGATGGGCCTGGTGCAGATCGCCTTTGCCGTGACCGTCGGCGTCTTGCTGGATACCTTTGTCATCCGCACGACGCTGATGCCCGCCATCGCCACCCTGCTGGGCCGCTGGAACTGGTGGCCGGGCAAAGGGCCGCACTGACCTTCCCCAAAACCGTGCGCCCGCGGGAGGGCGTGTCCTTCACCAACAGCCCCTCTGCCTTCGCAAAGGCAGAGGGGCAACTTTGTGATGCCCGGTGAACCGTGCCGCTCATTGCGAGCTCAAGATCCAGTGGTTGTAAAGGGCGTCTAGGTCCTGACCGGAAACCTCTTCGGCCACGGCCAAAAAATCATCAGGGGTGGCGATCTTCCAACGGTAACGGTCCACATAGGTCCGCAGGACGGCCTTGAAGGTCTCATCGCCCAGCTCCTCATGGAGGGCGTGGAAAAAGAGGGCGGCTTTGGCGTAAACGATGACCTCGTAATTCCAGCTAAACGCAGCCGCCGGTTGGTTGACGACGGCGTCATAGTTGTTCTCCACGGCGACCTGGTAAGGAACCAGCCAGCGTTGGTTGATCAGGGTGTTCTTTTTGGCTTCCCCCAACGCTTCCTGATAATAGATGGCCATGGAGTACTCGGCCAGCCCCTCATCCAGCCAGGGGGTGTTGATCTGGTCGTTGCCCACCTGGGCATACCACCACTGGTGGGCGACCTCGTGGACGACGCGGTCTTCCAGCTCATCCCGGTTCTGCCGATAGAGGTTCAGGCCGATGAGGTTCAGACCGGGGAACTCCATGCCGTAGTGGAGCAAAGGGGCCTCGGCGACGTTCATCTCAGGGTACGGATAGGGACCGAAGCTGTCCACATAGGCCCGCAGGGCGGCTGCGGCAATGGTCAAGGCCGCTTCACCCGCTGCTTCGTCGCCGGCCAAATAGTAGGAGCGCAGGAGGATGTCATAGGCCGTTGTCTCGGCGATGCGATAGTCGCCGCCGGCCAGGAAGGCGAACTCGCGCAGCGGCCCGCCGTTGATCTGATATGTGCGTTGTCCTTGCGCCTCCACCCGGCCGACGATGGGACCGGTCGTCACAACGGTCAGGCTGGCGGGCAAGGTCAAGGTTACGTCGTACATGGCCGCTTCGGCAAAGACGGGATCGCCGTGGGGCGGAGCGATATCCTCATGCCATCGCGTACCGTCATGGACCGCCAGCAAAGGGTAGGCATCGGGCACGCTCCAGATGCCCTGGCTGATGCCGAACAGAACATAGCCTTCCTCTTTGGCGGGGATCTCCACCGTGAAGCGCAAGTCCAGGGTGGCGGCTCTTTCCGGGGGAAGGGGGGCGGGCAAGGCGACGGCCAGGGCCGTGTCTTCGGCCCGCAGGGTGGCACGGGCCGGTTTCCCGTCAAGCAGTACCTGGGAGACGTCCATCCACCCGCCGTGCTGGGGCAGGTTGGGGTAGAGACGCAAGACGATCTCATCCAGGGCAACGCCGGTATGGTTGGGGAAAACGATCTGTTCCTGCCCGTCGACCTTTTTGGCCGCCGAATCCAGGTGCAGGGTCAGGCGGTAGAGGGGCATGGGCGGGACGGCCTCGGCAGTGGCCGTCGCTGCCGGTGTGGGGGATGGAGGCGGTGTCTCCTCTACCGGGCGACAAGCAATGAGCAAGACCAACGCCGCCATCCCCAAAGCGATCCGCTGCCAGATTGTGCCCTTCATCGATAAACAGCTCCGGTAGGGATGCTTCGCCGGGACCGGTCGGCCTACGGCCCGACAATGTCCACTTCCGTCACGCGGTTGACGTTGCAATCCTCCGTTTTGGTCACTTCCAAGATGTTTGACAGCTTCCGGCACTCCCTGGCCGTGTACAGACCGTTGATCTGGGGACAGGTCTCTATCTTGACCACGGCGACGAAATAGTGGTCGGGCGGCACGTTGTTCAGCGTGACCTCAAATTTGCCGTCATCCTGGGAGATGGCAACGGCTCCATCCCAGGTACGCGACCACACGCCGACGGCCACGCCGCCGTAAGGGGAGCCGTTGGCATGGCGGACATGCCCTGTCACCCCGGAATAGCCGCCGCAGTGGGGGTAGCCGCGCACGATGGAGGCGGAAAAAGGCGGTGGCGGGGTGTTGGTCGGTTTGGGAACGGGCGTCTTCGTCGGACGCCGGGTGGGACGGCGGGTCGGCTTGGCCGTGTTGGTGGGTGTCGGTGAAGGCGGTGGGGTGTTGGTAACGGTCGGTGTTGGGGTGGAGGTGGGTGTGTCGCTGGGAACGGGAGTAGGTGTGGGGGGCGAGGTGGGTGTAGCGGTGTTGGTGGGCCTCGGGGTGGCCGAAGGAATCGGTGTGGCCGTCGCCGTAACGGTGGCGGTAAAAGTAGGTTTGAGCGTGCGGGTCGGAGTCGCCGTGACCCGCGCTTCGCGCCGGGGCAGCAGGTCTGTAAGGGAACAGGCGACCAGTGTCCCGCTCAAAAGGATTGCGAACAAGACGATCAACCGAGATTTCATCATATCCCCCTGTGTGTGCCGGACCTCATTCCCCCACCCCCAACGGGTCCGGTTTAGGCATTATAGCCTGTTTGGGACGTTTTGGCAAAGGTGGAAAAGGTGTTTCGCCGTTGCGCCTTGACCGGATTCAGGAGGCAGATGTGTTTTCGTTCCGATGTCGGCTTTACCGCGGAAACGGCGAGGCGCGGGGAGAAACCGTGTAAAACCCACCGTTCCTCGGCGAACTCCACCTCTGCGGTGCGGAATTTTGAAA
The DNA here is from genome assembly GCA_964593865.1 of uncultured Anaerolineaceae bacterium. Taxonomy (GTDB): domain Bacteria; phylum Chloroflexota; class Anaerolineae; order JAAYZQ01; family JAAYZQ01; genus CAZQKE01. The sequence continues at coordinate 13,196 of CAZQKE010000011.1, forward strand.
TGCGCCTGCTTTGACCAAACTCACCTTCAGGCTTGCCTGCTCTGCCGCGCCGTGATATAATGTAGCCCACTCTGAAAGGCTCGCAAAGAGGCGGACGATCCGATGGAAGACCGGGCGGGACAGGATAACGCTGTTCTTCCGCAGAAACGAAGCGTGGATTTACCGTGAAAGCCAGCCATGCCGACCGACCCCAGGGGGGCCGGAGAGCGTGTCTGGCTTTGTGCTATCTGTAGGGAAAACGCAGGGGGAGGGAAAATTGAAACTGCACGAGTATCAATCAAAGCGGATCTTTGCCCAATACGGCGTGCCCATCCCACAGGGAGATGTGGCTACCACGCCCCAGGAAGCGCGGCGGATCGCAGCGCGGCTGGGCGGGCGCGTGGTCGTCAAGTCCCAGGTGCTGGTGGGCGGGCGGGGCAAAGCGGGCGGCATCCGGCTGGCCGAAGACCCCGACGAGGCGGAAGAGGTCGCAGCTCAGATCCTGGGCATGGAGATCAAGGGCCTGCCGGTGCGCAAAGTGCTGGTGGACGAAGCGGCGAGTATCGCCCAGGAGATCTACTTGGGCGTCGTCATTGACCGCGCCCGGCGGCGACCGGTGGTGATGGCTTCCTCCGAAGGCGGCGTTGAAATTGAGGAGGTGGCCCGCACCATGCCGGAGCGCATCATCAAGATCGTTGTGGACCCTTTCCTGGGGTTGCAGGACTATCAGGGGCGGGAGCTGGCCTTTGGCATCGGCCTGGATAAAAGCCTGGTGCGCGATTTCGTCAAGATCGCCAAAGGGTTGTACGACGCCTTTATCGGCAGCGACGCTTCTCTGGCCGAGATCAACCCCCTGGTCGTCACCGATGACGGCCGGCTCCTGGCCGTAGACGGCAAGATGCTGCTGGACGATAACGCCCTGTTCCGCCATTTTGATTTGGCCGAAATGCGCGACGCCGACGAAGAGACGCCCGAAGAGCAGGAAGCGCGGCGTTACGGCCTGAGCTACGTCAAGCTGGACGGCGAAATCGGTTGCATGGTCAACGGCGCGGGCCTGGCCATGGCGACTATGGACATCATCAAGCTCTACGGCGGCGAACCGGCCAACTTTTTGGACATCGGCGGCGGGGCTAAAGCGGACAAGGTGGCGGCGGCCCTGCGCATCATCCTTTCCGATCCCAACGTCAAGGCGGTGCTGTTCAACATCTTTGGCGGCATCACCCGCTGCGACGAGGTGGCCACGGGCATCCTGGAAGCCCTGCGGGAGGTTCCCACCGACGTGCCCATGGTCGCCCGGCTGGTGGGGACCAATGAAAAGGAGGGCCGCGAGATCCTGGCCCAGGCCCAGATGGCAACCGCCGCTTCCCTGGCCGAGGCCGCCCAAAAGGCGGTCGCCGCCGCGCAAGGATAAGACAAATGCACCTGTCGTTCCCGGCGCCGACTTTACCGCAGAGACGCCGGGGACGCGGAGGACAAAAGGAGATTTTTAGAGATGAGCATTTTGGTTGACAAAAACACACGCCTGGTTGTGCAGGGCATCACCGGGCGCGAAGGCGAATTCCACACCCGGCAGATGCTCGATTACGGGACCAACATCGTCGCCGGGGTGACGCCGGGCAAAGGCGGCGGCTGGGTAGCAGGGGTCCCGGTCTTTGACACGATGGCCGAAGCGGTCCGCGCCACGGAAGCCAATACCTCCATCATCTACGTCCCGGCCCGCTTTGCCCCCGACGCCATCCTGGAAGCTGCCGATGCGGGCATTCAGGTCATCGTCTGCATCACCGAAGGGATCCCGGTGCTGGACATGATCAAGGTCCGCGCCTACCTGGAATGCAAAGATACCCGCCTCATCGGCCCCAACTGCCCCGGCCTCATCACCCCCGGCCAGGCCAAAGTGGGCATCATGCCCGGCCACATCCACACGCCCGGCCCGGTGGGCGTCGTCTCGCGCAGCGGGACGCTGACCTACGAAGTGGTCTACGCCCTGACCGAAAAGGGGCTGGGGCAATCTACGGCCATCGGCATCGGCGG
>CAZQKE010000012.1:0-23490 GCA_964593865.1 uncultured Anaerolineaceae bacterium
GCCGAGGGTGAATGGACCATGCGGGGCGATCCGCCCACCTGCTCCGGCGGCAAGGCCCACCACCTGCAAGCCTCAAGCGAACGCTACACCCTGGACCTGGTGCTGGCCCCCACCAAACCCGCCGCCCTGCACGGCCCCGACGGCCGGGGCGTGGTGCAGATGGGCGAGGCAGGCACATCGTTTTACTATTCCTACCCGGAGATGAAAGGGGATGGCTTCCTATGGGTGGACGGTCGGGCACAGACCGTCACCGCTTCCGCCTGGATGGACCACCAATGGGGCAGCTGGCAGGCCCACGGCGGCTACGCCGGCTGGGATTGGTTCAGCCTGCGCCTGGATGACGGCGTGCAGGTGATGCTCTTTGACTTTCGGGACGGGGCGGGCGGCATTCAGGCCGGGTCGGGTGGGACGTGGATCGCCGCCGACGGCAGCACCACTCCCCTGACGATGGACGACTATGCCCTGGAAGTACTGGATCGCTGGACCAGCCCCACCAGCGGAGCAACCTATCCCGTCCGCTGGCGGGTGACCGTCCCCGCCCACGGCTTGGATGTCACCGTAGAGGCGATCTTTCCGGAGCAGGAACTGACCACCGAGTTGGGACCGGTTTATTGGGAAGGGGCCGTCATCGTGCGCGGCTCGGCGACCGGCAAAGGCTTTGTGGAGATGACCGGCTACAACCCCCAGACCCGGTCCGCCGGACCGTAACCCGGCCCTTTTGCCCGATCGCCGTCGGGGCAAACGCATCCATCGCCGCCTTCGCGGCGCGCATCCCGTACACGCGTTTGCCCCGGACACCGTCTGGGGCGATGGAAGAATTCATTTTCGGCACATTGGCCACCGACGATCTCAAGCTGGTGCACCACCGGACGGCATGGCGGGGCGTGCAGCACAACCACGCCCTGACCCCTTGCGACCCCCTGCCCGGTCGGCCTGTGCACCTCACCGTGCGCCTGGGCCACGACGTGGCCGCCGACCATGTAGCCTGCTACTACACCCTTGACGGCAGCGATCCCCAGGGCGACCACGGCCAAGCCCACCGCGGCCACGTCCTGCTTTTGGAACGCAGCGACGTGCAATGGGATACCTTTGTCTGGGGCTACGGCGAAGTGTGGCAAGGCACGCTTCCTCCCCAGCCGGAAGGGACCCTCATCCGCTACCGCATCGGGGCCTGGTCCGGTGATGGCCCGGAGATCTTTGCCGACTGGCCTTCCGTTCAGGCCACCGCCGAACAGGCAGCCCACGCCTTCTTCCGGGGCGAACCCTTGCCCGAAATCCCTCCCGGCGACCCGGCCCAGGGCCACACCTTTGCCCTGCGCGTGGACCGCCTTCGCCCGCCCCCGTGGGCGCGGCAGGCCGTCATCTACCATATCTTTGTAGACCGCTTTTTCCCCGGCACCGGCCGCGACTGGCTCCAAACCGATGACCTCCAGGGCTTTTGCGGCGGGACCTTGTGGGGTGTGGCCGAAAAAATGGACTATGTGGCCGAGTTGGGGGCCACCTGCCTGTGGCTCAGCCCCCTTTTTCCCAGTCCCAGCCACCACGGCTACGACGCCACCGACCTCTACCGCGTCGAGCCACGCCTGGGCGGGGAGGCCGCCCTGCGGGCCGTGGTGGAAGAAGCCCACCGACGGGGCATCCGCGTCCTCCTGGACTTTGTCTGCAACCATGTCTCCAACGAGCACCCCTTCTTCGTCCAGGCCCTGGCCGACCCCGACGGCCCCTATCGGCAATGGTTTATCTTTGACGATTCGGAGATCGGTTACCGCACCTTCTTCGGCGTGCCGACCATGCCCCAGGTCAACGTAGAGCACCCCCCGGCACGACGGTGGCTGATAGACGCCGCCCGCTTCTGGCTGCGCGAGTTCAACGTGGACGGCTATCGCCTTGATTATGCCAACGGTCCCGGCCCCGATTTCTGGACCGATTTCTGGGCCGCTTGCAAGGAAGAAAAGGCCGATTGCTTTTGCTTCGGCGAAGTGGTAGATACCCCCGCCGTGCAGCGGACCTATGCAGGCCGACTGGACGGCTGCCTGGACTTTCTCACCGCCGACGCCCTGCGTCGCACCTTCGCCCTGGGCCGCTGGGATGAAGCCCGGCTGGATCGCTTCCTGGCCCGCCACGAACGGTTCTTCCCCGCCGACTTTGTGCGCCCCACCTTCTTGGACAACCACGACATGGACCGTTTCCTCTTCCTGGCCGGAGGCGACCGGGAAGCGTTGCGCCGCGCCGCCGCCTTTCAGATGCGCCTGCCCGGCCCGCCCATCATCTACTACGGAACCGAAGTGGGATTGACCCAAAGGGTGAGCATCCGGGCCGGAGCGGGGATGCACGTCAACCGCGTGCCCATGGTCTGGGGAGAGGAGCAGGACCGGGAGCTCCTGGATTTTTACCGGTCGCTGATCCGGCAGAGGCGCAACCTGTGATCCCCCGGCGCAAAACCTTCCTGTTGGCCATCCTGCTGACGGCGGCCCTGGTGCGGAGCTGGGCCGCCCTGCGCTTGCCCCTGGCCGAAGGTGAGCGGCTTATGGCCCTGGCCGATGCAACCGCCCTGCGTGACGGCGGCCTGCCTGCCCTGGCCGAGCGCGCAGCCGGACAGGGAGGATCGCTCCCCGTCGGCCTGCTCTACGGGTTGGAGGGATTGGCCCTGGGGGAAGGGACCGCCTGGCCGGTGGCGGTATATGCCGGGCGGCTGCTTTCCGCCGCGTTGGGCGTTGCTGCCGTCCTCCTCCTGGCCCTCCTGGACCCCCTGGCCGGGGGATTGCTGGCCCTGCACACCCTGGCCGTCGCCGCGACCGGGCGACTGAGCGGGGATGCCCTGGCCTTGTTGACCGCCCTGTTGGCGGTTTTGGCCCTCCAACGGGCGAAGCATAGCCGCGATTGGAAGTTCTGGCTTTCCGCCCCGGCCCTGGGCGCGACGGCGGCCCACACGCCCGCTGCCCTGCCCCTTCTCCCGGCCCTCCTCACCCTGGCCCGCCGGGAAAAGAAAGCCACCCGGTCCGACCTGGTCTTTTACTCGGTCCTTGCCCTGCTCGCCTGCATCCTGCTTCGTCCGGCCCTGTGGCGCGCCGCCTGGCCGCCCTACCCTCGGATCGCCGCCCCCCAACTCTGGACCCAAACCCTTCTCCTTCTTGGCCGTTCCCTCCCCGCCCAACGCCACCCCGACGCCTTCCTCTACCCCGCCCCCGACGCCCTGATCCTTCTCCTGGCCTTGCCCGGCCTCTACCGGGAATGGCACGGTCGCCGTTGGGTGGTCATCTGGGCGGTCTCCGGTCTGCTCTTTTTGCCGGTCTGGCCCGGCGGAGGACAACAAAACATCCTGCTCCTGCTGCCGCCCCTCTGCCTGGCGGCCTCGGCGACGGTGCGCTTCCTCCTGGCCCGGCTCCGCGAGCACGAAACCTATTGGCACTGGCTGCGCCAGATGGTCCCCGCGCCGCCCCTCGCCTTCTGGCTCCTGGCCGGGGCGCTGCTGACCGCCTTTGTCGTCGGCTACACCGCTTTCACCCTGGAGCTGACCCTGGGACGCCTGGGCTGGTCCCATCTCACCGCCGAAAACTCCCCCTTGCCCGACAACACGGTCTACGCCCTCGCCCCCGCCGACGCCGGGCGGATGATGCTCGCCACGGGTGGGGGCGTCGCCCTGTGGTCGCCTCCCCCCGCCGCCGACCGCCCGGCCCGCTGGCAGGTCTGGACGCAGGACAACGCACCCTTGCCCGCCGAGCGGGTGCGGGCCGTGCTCCGCGACGGGGAGGGGGCCTGGTGGTTCGGCACCGACGCCGGGCCGGTCCGCTACGACGGGGCGAGATGGCGGGCTTTCCGCGCCGCCGACCTGGGGTTGAAAGGGGAACGGGTCCACGCCCTGGCCCTGGGGGAGGATGGTCGGGTGTGGGTCGGCACGGAGGGGGGCGTCGCCTTCTGGGACGGCGCGGCCTGGACGCCCCTACCCGGTGCGGAAGGGGTGTACGCCCTGGCCGTGGAGGGCAACCGGGTGTGGATCGGCACGGGGAAGGGCCTTTCGCGCCTGGATACGACCACCGGCCTGGAGGCCCATTTCGCCGGGTTTGCCGCCGGTGTCTCGGCCCTGCTGGTGGAGGGGGAAGGACGCGTCTGGGCCGGGACGATGGGCGACGGTCTGGGCCTGTGGGATGGGCAAGGCTGGCGGTTCTACCGCCCCGGCGGGGATGGCTTGCCCCACGGCTTTGTGACCGCCCTGGCCGCCGCCGGTCCGGGGGCCATCTGGGTAGGCACGGCCCACCCCACGGAGGTCGGCGGGACCCTTTCCCGCTTTGACGGACAACGTTGGGAACACCTAACACCGACCAATTCGGGCTTTTCCGCCGCGGAGCCGTTGGCCATCACCTGGGACGGAGTGGGGAGCTGGTGGATCGGGACCCGGACGGCAGGGGTGGACATCCTGCGGCGGTGAAGGGGAGTGCGCTTGGGGACGACAATATGGCTTCACAACAAAAGAAGCCGCCTGGATCATCAGGCGGCTTGACCGTGACGGGTGACGCTATTTCTTTTGGGCGCAGGTGATGCATCGCCTGGTATGGGGCAAGATGGCCAAGCGGGCAGGGTCAATCTGTTGCCCACAGACCTCACAGTAGCCATAGTTCCCCTCTTCGGCCTTTTGCAGGGCTACTTCCAAAGAGCGGGCTTTGTTTTCCGCCCGCTGCTTGAGGGCCAGGCACATTTCCCACTCATAGATGTTGGGATCGCCCTTGCCCAAGCCGTAGTCGCCCCTCTCTTCCAGCCGCTCTTCCAAGCGGGCGATCTCGGCCCGCACCTCTTCTAGCTCTTCCAGCAATCGTGCTTTCAGGTCAATTGCGGTTGTGGACATGACGACTCACACCGTCCGTAAAGGTCTGCCTCTATCAGGCCGGGACCATAACCGGCTCCGGCGTCTCCATTTCTCCCGGTTCACGCAAACTGGCTTCAATGAACTCTGCCGCTGCTTCGGCAACGGCGGCAGCTTCGGTGTCTACCGGCTCTTCCGTCTCTTTGGCGGTGGGCGCAGCCTTCATCTCCGTCGGAGGGGCTTGCTCCTCCCCGGCGGCGGCCAGCTTGGCCGCCCACTCGGCCCATTCCGCCTCCAGCACCCGCTTCAGGCTCAGCCCCAACCGCTTGCGGCGTGTGTCAATGCGGATGATGCGCAACAGGAGCAGATCGCCCTTTTTGACCACATCGCGGGGGTGGGAGATGGGGCCTTCGGCCAGTTCGGAGACGTGGATCAGGCCCTCCACGCCGTCCTCTATGCGGGCAAAGGCTCCGAAATCCACGACGTTGGTGACGGTTCCTTCTACCAACTGCCCCACTTCGTATTTGTCTTCAATCAACGACCAGGGTTCGGGTTGGAGACGTTTCAGGCTCAAGGCGATGCGCTTTTTTTCCCGGTCCAGGTGCAAGACATAGACCTCCACTTCCTGACCGACCTTGAGCACTTCGCGGGGATGGCGCACCCGCCGCCAACTCAGCTCGGAAAGGTGGATCAGGCCATCGGCCCCGCCCAAGTCTACGAACGCGCCAAAGTTGCATAGGCTGCTGACGACACCCCGGCGCACTTCGCCTTCGCGCAGCTCGGCGAGCAACCGCTCCCTCTGCTGCCGACGCCATTCCCGCTGGGCCGCCGTGGCCGAAAGGATCAAGCGGCGCTTGCGTCTGTTGATCTCAATGATCTTGACCCGCAAAGTTTCCCCTACCATTTTGGAAAGGCGTTGCAGCCGTTGCTCCTGACTCAACCCCTGGGGGAACCCCGGAATCTGCGAGGCGGGGATAAAACCGCGAATTTCACCCACGGGAAAGACCAAACCGCCTTTGTTGTAGCCGATCACCTGGCCTTCAATGATCTCACCCCGGTCCGCCAGATCCTGGGCCTCCATCCATGCCTTTTCCTGGCGGGCCATGTTGAGGGAAACTATCAGGTTGCCATCCTGATCTTCCGGGCGCAGGATGTAAACGGGGACCTCGTCGCCCACATGCAGTTCGGCCAACGCTTCCGGCCCCAACCGCTGCATGTCGGCGTAAGGCACAATGCCATCACGCTTGGCCCCAACGTCTACGATGATCTCTTGCTCGCCGATGGAGAGGATCACACCGGTTCGCACTTCGCCCCGTTTGGGCCGCTGATAGTCCCAGTCTTCGACGGGCATCTCGCCCATGCCTTCCTGGGGGAGGGGTTGTTCTTCGGGTTGTCGGGCGGGCAAGGCGTCACCGACCGTCCCTTCGGCAAGTCCTACCTTTTCCACTGTCTGCACTGAATCCATGAACGCCACTTCTCCTCACCAAAGTTCGGCTCCTGTTCCAGGCAACAAAAAACCCGGCTGTCCGCCTGTGACGTTGGCCAGGGAAGACGCCGAGTTCGCTTTCATCCTTCGCCGACGAGCCATAACCCGGCGCAGCAACCGGAAGCTCCGACGCTGCCTCTACCGTGCCGGACGTGACGATCGGATCGCACGTTGGCCAGACTATGGCCGCGTTCCAAGACGCTGATGCGTTTCTAGAGCCGTCACCTCCTTGTAACACAGGCGCACCTGCACCCATGCTCTGAGGCCTGGACGGCCAGGCAGCCGGGATCAGATTGGCCGATCTCCCTGGAAAAAGAGCCAATGCATTATACACCAATTGGACGCGGCTGTCAACTCGCGCACGAGTTCTTCCAACAAGGCAACAAGCCCGGGACAAGCGCATTTCCAAAGGTTGCGTCGGATCGGGATTTCCCGATTCCCGACCTGTGTGGTAAAATAGTGCAAACGGTGACGTTGGAGTGAGACAGTGGTCAAAAAGAGCCAGAACAGGTCAACCACCGGAGGACGGGTAGGCGTCGTTTCGGTTGGTCAAGCCGGGCTAAACGAGATCACCGCTCTGTTGCGCCGCCAAGGCGTCGGGTTGTCCCTTGCTTTCCCCGTTGAAAGGAAAGGCGACCCCGACGCCCTGCTGAACCCCTTGCTGACCGGCTTGCGCACCTGCCAAGAGGACGCCGCAACCGAGATCATCCTCTTTTTGGCCCCTCCCCTTCCTCCCGCCGTTGAACAGAGGGTGCTGGAGCAGGTCCGGCGAAGCGAAAAACCTACCGTGGTCTGTCTCCTGGGGGCCGACCCGCGCCACCTGTGGCGGGCCGGCGCCATCCCTGCCGCCCGTTTAGATGAAGCTGCGCTGCGGGCCGTCGCCTGGGTGCGGGGTTGGGATCAAGCCCTCATCTCCTCCCAGTTGGAAGACCTGGACGAAGCTATGGAGGCGCAAGCACGCGACGTACATTCCCGCCTGGCCCCAACCCGCCACCGGCTTTACGGCCTGTTCACCAGCGAGATCTTTTACCACGAAGCCCGGTCAATTCTCGGTAGATTGGCAGTGCCCGATTCCCACCTGAGCCTGCATCTGCTCCCTTCCCCGACGGAGCGGTTGACGCATTTGGGACAAGCCCTCACCGACCCCCAAGCTGCCGTCATCCTCCTAGACATTGTGTTGGGGAGGGAAACAAACCCCGCCCAAGACGTGATCGCCGCTTTGTCTCCCCGGCAGGACAACGTAGCCGTAATCGCTTACGTCAGCGGCCAAGAAGAGCAACGCACGGCCCAAGAGGACATCCTGCGCAGAGCAGGGATCATCGTCGCCCCCAGCAGCGCAGCAGCAGCCTATATCGCCGGGCGGCTCGCCACGCGCTAATGCCGTGGCGCAGGGCTGCCCTTTCCACACAAGGGAGGTCTGCATGAAGATACGTAAAATGATCCGCAACTTTGGGATAGAAGTCTTGATCTACACCGCCTTGGTCGTGGCCTATTTCTTTCTGGTCCTGGAATTCCTGGGGGAACCGCTCCAACGGCTCTTTGAAAACAGCTTAGTCCTGTACGCCTTTGTCAGCCTGGCCTTGATCACGGCCCAGGGCTTGGTCTTGGAGTTTGTCACCTCTTTTCTGATCGGCCAGTTGGGGCTGGATCGGTGGGATTAGGGAGAGGGCCATGTATTTTCCCATCACGGGAGTCACAATTTCGCCTCTGTTCTTGGCCGGAGTAGGTTTTGCAGTCGGCCTGCTGGGGGGATTCTTTGGCGTAGGAGGGGGGTTTCTGGCCGGGCCGATGATGTTCCTTTCCGGCGTACCGATGAACTTTGTCGTCGGCACCGACCTGGCCCACATGACCGGCAAGTCTATCGTCGCCGCCCGTCGCCACCGCGTTCTGGGCCACGTAGACAATAAACTGGGGATCCTGATGGTGCTCGGCACCGTGCCCGGCATTGAGTTGGGCGCGCGGATCATAGAAGGGCTGGAGGCAGCGGGCAACATTGACCACGTCGTAGGCATCGCCTACATCGTCATCCTGCTGGGCATCGGGACCTTCACGGCCTGGGAGAGCCTGCGGGCAATACGGATGGTCCGCACCGAGCAGATGGACGCCAAAGACGCCCTGGCCTTCCGAGGCATCACCCGCCGAGTTCACCGCTTCCGCCTGCCCCCTTTGATCGCCTTGCCCGAATCGGGCATTGAGGAGATCTCGGTGTGGATTGTGCTGGGGGTGAGCTTCCTCACCGGCCTGCTTTCCGGCGTACTGGGCGTGGGTGGAGGGTTTATCCGTATGCCGATGCTGATCTACCTCATCGGCGTACCGACCCACGTGGCCGTGGGAACCGATCTTTTTGAAGTGGTCATCTCCGCCGGCTATGGGACCGTCACCCATGCCCTGAAAGGCAACGTGGACATTCTGATGGCCCTGGTGATGCAGACGGGAGCGGCCATCGGCGCCCAGATCGGGGCCACGGCCACCAACTTTTTCGCCGGTCCACGCATTCGCCTGCTCTTTTCCATTTTGCCCTTCGTCGGGGCAGCGATGGTCATCCTACGGCTCGTTGGAATCTTGGGAGGACACTAGGACGAGGGTGTAGAACGATGAAAATGCTGCTTTGCACGATCAGCTCGGAGCGGCGCGAACGGACGTTGGGGTTTGGAGCAGAAGTTGCCAAAGCCCTGGCGGCGGAAACAACCCTGTTGGGAGTGGCCGAGGAAGGCCAAGACCCTGCAGACCTGGAGCGTGCGTTGAACCGGACGGCGGACCACCTCCGCCAAGCGGGAGTGCCGGTGCAAGTGCACCTTGCTTCCGGCCCGGCGGAAAGCATCGTGATGACCGAAGTGGAAGAATGGCCCTATGACCTCGTCGCCATCGGTGCTCTGGCCGCCAAACGCTCTCGGCGGGCGATCCTGAACTCGGTGGGAATGCGTCTGATTGAACGCGGGAAGAACTCGGTGTTGCTGATCAAGGGGAACCGCCCTCCTCGCCTGGAACGGGTGCTCATTGCCATTTCGGGCACGGAACACGGACACCTACCCGTCTGGGTCGGCGCGTCCCTGGCCTGTGGAGCCGGGGCCAAAGCCACGGTGCTCCACGTACTCGGCAACATGCCCGCCATGTACACCGGCCTGGAAAAAATGGAGGAAACCCTGGACGAGCTGCTGCAATCGGATACAGAATTGGCGCGGGAGATGCGCTGGGCAGCCCAGGTCGTCAAAGCCGAGTGCCGCATTTCGGAGGTCAAGCTACGGCGGGGCGTCGCCGCCGACGAAATCCTGCAAGAAGGCCGGGAAGGGGACTATGATGTCATCGTCCTCGGCTCATCCCGGAACGTCGGCGGCTTGGTCCGCGCCCTGATGGGTGACCTCACCCGCGAGATCGCCCAGCGCGCCGACCGCCCCGTCCTGGTCGTCCGACCTGTGGAGAGGGATTGAAGCCCTATGCGCCTAGAGCTGCACGGTCGGGTCGTCAAATCCGGTTCCGCGGAGGGATCGGCTCTGGTTTCGCCGGAGCCGATTGGCTTTCTGGGGGGAGTGGACCCGGAGAGGGGCATTGTGATTGAGCCGGGGCATCCCCTGGAAGGGCAAAGCATTGCCGGGCGCGTGTTGGTCTTTCCCACCGGGAAAGGCAGCACCGTCGGTTCTTACACCCTGTACCGCCTGGCCCGGAACGGTAAGGCCCCGGCCGCCATCATCAACGCCGAAAGCGAGGCCATCGTGGCCGTAGGAGCCATCATCGGCGGGATTCCGATGGTAGATCGGGTGGACATCGGTCGCATCCACACCGGCGACCGGGTGCGGGTGGAAGGCGGGCGCGTGACGGTGGAGCGGTGAGGGAGCTACTGTTCGTCAAGCTAGGCGGTTCGGTCATCACGGACAAGGCCCGACCGGGGACGGCCCGACCGGAAGTAATCGCCCGTTTGGCAAAGGAAACCTCCTCGGCTCTGACCGCCCGGACCGAGCTGCGCCTCCTCTTGGGGCACGGCAGCGGCTCCTTCGGACATGTCGCAGCCCACCGTTACGGCACGCGCCGAGGGGTACACACCCCGGCCCAATGGCGGGGTTTTGTCCGGGTGGCAGCGGCAGCCGCCCGCCTCAACCGCCTGGTGACGGAAACTTTTTTGGCCGCCGGTGTGCCGGTCTGGTCGCTGCAGCCTTCGGCCTCGGCCCTTTGCCGAGAGGGGAACTTGCTCACCCTGGAGATCGCCCCCATTGCGACGGCCCTGGCCCGGGGAGTGATCCCCCTGCTCTACGGCGACGTGGCCCTGGATGAGACCCGCGGCGGAACCATCATCTCCACGGAGCAGATCTTTGTCTTCTTGGCCCGCCGCCTCCATCCCACCCGCCTGATCCTGGTCGGTGCGGTGGACGGCGTGTTTGAAAGCGACCCCATGCGCAATCCCTCGGCCCGGCCTGTACCCCGCATCTCCCAAGCCAATTGGGAAGCGGTGCACAGATCGCTGAGCGGCTCCTACGCCACCGATGTCACCGGCGGGATGCTGAGCAAAGTCGAAGCGATGGTCGCCCTGGCGCGGGAAATGCCAAACCTGACGATCCACCTTATCTCCGGGCGAAGGGAAGGGGCATTGGAGACGGCCCTCCTGACCCCCGAATCTGCCGGCGGGACGGAGATCCGATGGTAGAGCACGTGATCCCAGGGGAAATGGGATTAGGGCCAGAGCAAAGTTTCATACCGAAGTGTACACCGTTTCTCTCCGTGCCCTCGGCGTCTCTGCGGTGAAACCGGCAGCGAAGACGATAAATGCACTTGCCCTGGGAATGTGATCGGCCTGACTTGCCTGATGGGATAAAAAGTGCTAAGATAGGCGCGGGCGGGGATGGAGCAACCCCGCGCCTACTGCGGGCCACAACCTGCATCCGGCCCGGCAAGATAATCTGAAGACGATGGAGGTTTCGATTGGAATATAGCGACAAGGTCATGGACCATTTTATGAACCCCCGCAACGTGGGGGTCATTGAGGACGCCGACGGAGTGGGACGCACCGGAAACCCCGTCTGCGGCGATCTGATGGAGATGTCGGTCAAGATCAAGGACAATGTGATCACCGACATCAAATTTCGGACCTTTGGCTGCGGGGCGGCCATCGCCACCAGCTCCATGGCCACCGAACTCATCAAAGGCAAAACCGTCGACGAGGCGTTGGAGATCACAAACCGGGCCATCGCCGAGGCGTTGGACGGCCTGCCGCCGATCAAAATGCACTGCTCGGTCCTGGCCGCCGACGCCCTGCGGGCTGCCCTGGCCGACTATTACACCCGCCGGGGGGAACTGGAAAAGGCGGCGGAACTGGTCAAAGACGACGTTGTCGCTCCCCAGGATGTGGAAGAAGCGCGGCAACCCCTCCATTGGAGCGACTTTAGCCGCATGGTGCGCGCCCTGCACAAAGCCTATCCCGATGTAGACCCCCTGGACCTGAGCCTATCCAAACTCTTCAAAATGATCCTCAACCTGCCCGGCTTTGACGATGACCCCGACGCTGCCAACGAAGAAATGCTGGAAAAACTACAAATGGCCTGGCACGAAGTCCGGGCCGGGTAGGTGAAAGGTTTGTGACATGATTATCACCATGATTTTGGGACTGGTTGTCTCCCTCAGCATCCTGATCTTTATCCACGAGTGGGGACACTATGCCGCCGCCAAAGCATCGGGCATCGTTGTTGAAGAATTCGGCTTTGGCTACCCACCGCGCCTGTTGACCTTTTGGCGCACCGAAGGCAAGATCGTCATCAACGGTCGGGAGATCATCATCCCCCGCAAGACCAAACTCCCCGAAGGGCTGCAAGCCCGAATGACCGTTCGCTACGAGACCGAAGAGGACCGGAAAGGCCGCCTCATCCTGACCCACATCCGAGTTTCGGATTCGGCCGAGGGGGAAGGTTCCGTCGGTTCCATAGAGTTCCTTGATCCGGGCACGATCTTTACCCTCAACGCCGTTCCTTTTGGCGGCTTTGCCAAGATGCTGGGCGAGGAGGACCCCACCTTTCCCGGAAGCCTGGCCAGCAAAAGCAAGCGAACCCGCGTCTTTGTCCTTGCCGCCGGGGCCGCGATGAACCTGCTCACGGCGATCCTCTTTTTCGCCCTGGCGTTTATGCTGGGCGGACCGGCCATCGCCAATCCGGAAAACGCCGTCGTCACCTCCATCGCCCCCGGTTCACCGGCGGAAGAGGTCGGCCTCCAGCCCAACGACATCATCCTGCGGGCCGATGACGTTGAGATCATCGCCGTCGCCGACCTACCGGCCTATGTGCAGGAGCACTTGGGCGAGCCGATTGTACTCACCGTCCGGCGGGGCGATGAGATCATGGAGATCTCGGTCGTGCCGCGCCCAAACCCGCCCCCCGGCGAAGGAGCCATCGGCATCGGCTTGGCTCCTCGCACAACGATCCGCCAATACTCCTTGCCCCAGGCGTTGTGGCTGGGCCTGCAACAGACGGTGCGCATGGCCGGGTTCATCTTTACCGTGCCCGTTCAGATCATCAAGGGCCTTATCCCCGTTGAGATGGCCCGGCCTGTCGGCCCGGTAGGAGTGGGCCAGATGGTCGGCGACGCGGTCAACTACTCTCTGGACACCGGCTGGTGGTTCCCCGTGATGCAGCTGATGGGCAGCCTGAGTGTGGCACTGGCCGTGACCAACCTGCTACCCCTACCGGGCCTAGATGGAGGCCGTATCCTCTTTGTCATCGTGGAGGGGCTGCGCGGGCGGCGCATAGACCCGGCCAAGGAGGGGCTGATCCACCTGATCGGCATGGCCTTTTTGGTAGCCTTGATGCTGCTCATCACGTGGCAGGACCTGGTCAACCCCCTCCCACCGGTAGACTGGTCAAGCTTGTTCTGAGGCGAGTACATTGAAAAAGTGTAGTCGTTGCGGCGCAGAACTTTCCGACGAACAGATCATCTGCCCCCACTGTGGGAAACCCCGGCGGCAGCCACGCCGGGTGCGTTGTCGCCACTGCGGCACGGTAAGCCGTAGCAACCTCCAAGTTTGCCCGGCCTGTGGCGAACCGCTACAGGCCGATTGGCTGCGCCCCTTGCTGCTGGGATTCGGCACGCTGTTCCTCTTGGCCCTGGTCGGGGGGATCGGCTATTGGCTGTGGCTCACCCTACCCCGCGTGCAGCCGGAGGCCGTCGTCAACACGGTGCAGGCCGTAGCCAGCGAAGCCCCCGTCCTGGTAGAGATTCCGACACTGACCCCTTCCCTGACGCCCTCCATCACCCCCTCACCGACCAACACACCGACTCCGACGCCCACCCCCACCCAGACGCCGACGCCCACCAGCACGCCGACGCCTACCAACACTCCAACTCCGACAAACACCCCCACCATTACCCCGACGCCCACCCGCGCCCGGCCTACCAATACCCCCACGCCCAAAACCACACCCACTTTCACACCGACGCCCCGGCCCACATTGGAGCCGCCCATCCCGGACAGACCGGAGGATGGCGCCGTCTTCAACGGGGCGGATGCCAAGATTGAACTGGGGTGGAACAGCAACTACACCCTCGCTCCCGACGAATGCTACCTGGTCACCCTACGTTGGACCGAAAAAGGGGCTACCGCCCAATCCTCCGTCTGCGTGCAACGGCCATCCTGGTTCGTAGATGCGGGGCTGTACCTCCGGGCCGACCAGGAAACAGAGCGGGTCTACTATTGGAGCGTGCGCCTGGCCCGCAAAACGACCGACGATGAGGGCCAAGAGCAGTACATCCCTCTGAGTCCGCCCAGTGAGGAGCGGTCCTTCTACTGGAAGTAGTCATCATGCCTTCGTCCCGTTCCGGCCAAAAAGGGTGGCTCATCGGCCTGGGCTTGGCCCTGGTCGCCTTTGCCCTGCTGGCATCCATCGTCCACCGCCAGTCCACCGTCGGTGTGGCGGACGACTTGGCCCCCGGCGAAAGCGAAATGCTGCACGCCCGCGTCGTAGAAGTCCTGGAAGAAGGGACCATCGGTCAGGGGAACTTTGAGCAACCCTACCAGCGGCTGCGGCTGCGCATTGAAGAGGGTGCCCTCAAAGGCCAAGAGGCCGAGGTAGAGCAGGGGCGGTGGGGGCCGACCAACCGAGCACGAACCTTTCAGCCCGGCGACCGGGTGATCGTTGAACGCAGCCGCACCCCCGAAGGTGACGATCTGCTGGTCATCGTCGACTATGTGCGCACCGGCCCGCTTCTGGTGCTGACCCTGCTCTTTGTTGCGGTCACACTCCTGCTGAGCGGTCGGCAGGGAATCCGCTCCCTTCTGGGAATGACCATCAGCCTGGTCGTCATCATCACCTTCATCGTCCCCCAAATCTTGGCCGGGCGGAACCCGGTGATCGTCGCGGTCGTCGGCTCTGTGGTGATGATGGGCTTGAGCCTGTACCTGGTCTACGGCTGGAACGCCAAAACCCACGTGGCCGTGATCGGGCTGCTGGTCAGCCTGATATTGACCGGCCTGTTGGCCCTCTGGTTTGTGGATTGGATGCGCTTTTCCGGCTTTGGCGCAGAAGAGGCAGCCTTTTTGCAGGTAGCCGGTGTGCAGTTGGACACGCAAGGCTTGCTCCTGGCCGGGATCATCATCGGCACTCTGGGGGCACTGGATGATGTCGCCATCGGCCAATCCTCCACCATCTTTGAACTGCGCAAGGCCAACGCCGAACTGGATTGGCGATCCTTATGGCGACATGGGATGACGGTGGGACGGGATCACATCGCCGCCATGGTCAACACCCTGTTCCTGGCCTATTTGGGTGCAGCCTTGCCCCTTGTGCTCCTGGTGACGGTCTTCGCCGAGCCGCCGAGCGTGACCCTGAACCGCGAGATCATTGCCGAAGAGATCGTGCGCACCCTGGTCGGCAGCCTGGGACTCCTGGCCGGAGTCCCGCTAACAAGCCTGATCGCGGCCTGGGTCGCTTCCCGGAGATAGCCGATGGGCAAGATCAAAGCCGTCTGCCGTAGCGAACGGCGGACAGATCCCAAAACCGCGATCAAACAAGGTGAGCTACGGGCCGATTGGGGGCTGGTGGGCGACGGCCACGCGGGGCCACCGCAGCCGAACCGCTGGCAAATCAGCCTTTTGGCCTGGGAAGAGATAGAGCGACTCAACCGAGAACAGGGCCTGGATGCCGTGCCCGGTAGCTTCGCCGAGAACTTGACCACCGTGGGACTGGACACGACCGCTCTGCGGATCGGCGACCGGCTGCTCATCGGCGGAACGGTCGTGCTGGAAGTAGAACAACTGGGCAAGCCATCCTCCATCGCCCATACCTACAACTTCCGAGGCTTTTCGCTCCTGCCGAAGGTAGGCGTCTTTTGCCGCGTTGTCGTCGGCGGAACGGTCCGCCCCGGCGACGAGATCCGCATCCTGGACGCGGAAGGAGACCGCGCCGACCTCCGCCCACCACAGGGGACATAACCCGGGAACGGTGGCCGAAACCGCATCCTGCGCCTGCGCGGGCGTGCCTGCCACGCCCGGCCACAGGCCCCAAAAGGCGACTCCGGTTGCCCGTGCTCGCCGAGCCGTGGATCGGTAACCCCCTCCGAAACACAGATTTTACATTCCTTTAACCCCCCTGCAACACAAGCAGGGTACAATCAACGGTGTGACGCGGAAAGGAGGAGCGATGAAACGCTTGAGCATGTTCATCATTGTCGCGGTCCTGTTACTTGCAGCCTGCAGCCCCTTCCGGTTTCCCACCATCAGCCTGCCCACCGCCGAATCGACATCCTTGCCATCGCCGCGCTGTGGCGACGGCCTGTGCGACGGCCCCGAGAACCCGACCAACTGTCCCCAGGATTGTCCGCTCCCCACCCAGACCCCACCGCCGACCGCCACACCCCAACCCGGCCCCACCCCTTCCCTGCCGCGCCCTACCGCCACTCCGACCCTGCCCGCGTCCACGGTCCTGTTCACCGTCATCTCCGTCCCCTCCGGCGAAACCATCCGCCCCCTCTTGGGCATCAACGGCGGGCCGTTGCCCGTCGGCGAACCGGGCAACGCCGATCTAACGACCCAGTACCAAAACATCGGCGTCACCATGATCCGCACCCACGACATGGGCGGCCCGTTGGACATGGCCACCATCTACCCCGACCAGGAAGCCGATCCCCACGATCCATCCTCCTACAACTTTGCCGGTAGCGATGCCGCCTTTGACGCCATCCTGGCCGGTGGCTTTGAACCCTACCTGCGCCTGGGCGATTCGTGGCGCGTCCGCCGGGAACGGCGCGCCCCCACCAACCCCGAAAACTGGGTGCAAGCCGCCGTGGAGGTCGTCCGCCACTATCATCGGCGGGCCGCCGAGGCGGGCATCCCCTTGCGCTATGTGGAAATCTGGAACGAACCCAACTTCAAACAGTTTTGGGATGCCTCCCCCACCGAATTTTACGACCTGTTCGTCCGCACGGCCCAGGCCCTCAAAGCAGAATTCCCCGACCTAAAAGTGGGCGGACCGGGCCTTTCCCCCGCCGGGGCACTATCCCCCCAAGGGCAGCAGTACACCCGTGACTTTTTGGCCTACCTGCGGGATCGCGACGCGCCGTTGGACTTCCTCTCCTGGCACATCTACTCCAACGATCCGGAGGTCTATGGGGAAGCGGCCCGTTTTTACCGCCGGCAGCTGGACGCCTACGGCTACACCGAGGCCGAAAGCCACATCACCGAATGGAACACCGCCCCCGACACCCCCGGCGGCCTGACCGACGACGTTTCCCTGCGGGCCGGGGACAAAGGCGCATCCATCCTGAGCGCGATCTGGATCGTGCTACAAACGGAAGGGGTTGACGTTTCGACGATCTACAGAGGCCCCGACCCCGACCCGGACGTGCCCGCCTTCTACGGCATCTTTTACTCCGACGGGCGACCCAAACTGCCCGCCCTGGCCTTTTCCCTGTGGGCGCAGATGGCGGCCCATCCCCGGCGGCTGGCGGTGACGGGCGGCGGAGGGGGCCTGTGGGTGCTGGCCGGACAGGACGAGAGGAGCGAAGTCGCCCTGCTCATCGTCAACCCCACCGATACGCCCGTTGCTTGGCAGGTGGATTTTGCCGGGCGTGAGCCGATCCGCGGGGCCACCCTGTACCAGGTCGGCGATGAGGGCGAGGAAGTGCAGACCTTTGCCCTGGAAACACCCGCCGCCGAGATCGGGGCCTACACCGTGCAACTGCTGGTCGCAATGGCGGTCGCCCCGCCGCCGCCCGCCGTTTCCGCCGACCCTACGCCCGCTCCCCTTCCCGCCGACGCGGTCGTCATCCCCATCGGCGAACCGGATCCGGCCCACCCCTACGTCAAACCGCTGCTGGGCGTCATCTCCGGCCCCATCCAGCCCCCCGAATCCCCCATCCACGACCTGACCGCCCACCTGCACGACATCGGCGTCACCACCATCCGCAACAACGACTATTTTGACGACCGGATGGACATTGAAGGCATCTTTAACTGCGGCGGCCCTACCTACCCTTCCTGGGAAGGCTGCGATCCCCAGGATGAGGCCAACTACCGCTGGGGGCCGAGTGATGAACTGTTCCAAAGCTGGATGAACGGCGGGTTTGAGCCGTTCTTGCGGCTGGGCGGCGAGGTGCAGAACGCCGCCCGCCACCATGACTTCAAAGGGCCGCAGAACCCTACCCAAGAGCAGAACTGGCTCCAGGCCGCCCACAAGGTGGTGGACCGCTACCTGCACTGGGAGGGCGCGGAGCAGACCTTCACCTACCTGGACATCTGGACCGAATTCCCCAACAAAGATTTTTGGGATCGGAGCAACGCCGACTTTTTCCGCTTCTGGACCCAGGCGTTCCTTTCCCTCAAAGCGGCCTACCCCCAGCTCAAAATCGGCGGCCCCGGCTTGATCGCCGGGCAGACCGTCAGAGTCGCCACCGGGGAAAAGAGCGCCGCCGAGGACTTTTTGACCTATCTATACGAGCACGACGCCCGCCCCGACTGGCTCGGCTGGCACCTCTTTTACAACGACCCGGCTATGTGGATGCAGGCTGCCGCAGCCTACCGAGACCTGCTGGACGGAGCGGGGATGTACGCCGACGTGCCCTGGGCCGGCAGCGGCTTTTTCGATGGCGTTGAGCTGATCGTGGATGCTTACGGCGTAGGCAAACTGAACCTGTCACCGGAGGAGCGGGACCGGGTATACAACCGCAGCCGGGGTGCAGCCCTCCGTACCGCCTCCTGGATCGCCATGCAGTACAGCGACGTGGAGCGGGCCTATCTCTACCGCGCCGGCGATCCCCACACCAGCCCCGACGACGGCCCGGAAGAGGTCTACCGGGGCAACTACACGGGCCTTTTTTACGGCGATGAGGAGGGGACTTACAAACCGGCGGCCCACGCCTTCCGCCTTTGGTCCCAGGTGGTCAACGGCTACCGGACCTTGCTGAGCACCCCTCTGCCTCCCACCGCCGAAACGGGGAACCTGTGGCTGCTGGCCGCCCGCGACGACGGGGGGCGGATCGCCCTCCTGGCGGCCAACCCCGGCCGGGAGACCGTGACCTGGACCCCCGCCTTTGCCGACGGGACGACGCCGGGCGACTATCAGGTTGTGCTCTACCAGGTGGACAACAAAGAGGATGGGCGGACCGCCCGCCCCTGGACCGCTCAAGCTGTGACCACCCCGGCGGAGAGCGTGCAGTTGATCCTCCTGGTCCCCTGAGCGTTGTGGAAGGTTGCGATGCGCCGGGTTACAGATTTTTTACATTCGGATGTCGGTGGGGCAACAAAAAAGGTTTATCATGGGAACGTAGATCTGATGAAGCAGCACGCATGTAGAGGAGGATCGCGATGCGCTATCTATTCTCGTTCCTGATCGTTGCAACGATGTTGGCGGGCTGCGGGAGAGTTTCATTCCCCACGGCCGCCGCTTCACCTGCCCTGCCGACACCCACTGCCTTGCCTCCCTCTCCCACCCCTTCGCCCCCTCCGGCCTCTTTGCCCTCCCCCACCAAGGCCCCCGTCTCCCCGGCCGACGGTTCCTTCCGCCTGACCACCGATGACGGCCTGGCCCTGACCCTCACCGCCGACGGCCAGGTGGCGGCATTGGAGATGGACGGCAGCGTATGGGCTTCTGCCCCTGCCCCGGCGCTGTGGGTGCGGGATATGAGCCGCGCCGCCACCCCCTCCACCCCCAACCTGCTCGCCGATCCCGGTTTTGAAGCGGGAGACTGGGAAACATTGGTCGCCCGCAACGCCGACGTGACCTTTGACCGGGAGCAAGCCCGCAGCGGCAGCCGATCGTTGGCCGTTACCGCCACCGGGCCGGGGATGGGTGCCGTCATCGCCGGTGCCGTGCCGGTCACACCAGGCCGGCGTTACCGTATCTCGGCCTACTTTCTCAGCCGAAAGGGATATGTCTCCCGCCCTACCGGCCCTGCCGTCTTTTGGCAGCGCGAACTATACCGGCTCCCCTACCGGGCCACCGGCCTTTACCTGTGGTGGGTGGATGCGGCAGGGCAGCGCATGGGGGAGGAGCCGCGTCTGGCGGTGGCGCTCCATTGGAACGCCCAACAATGGCGGCGGCTCGGCCGCGAAGTGACCGCGCCGCAAGGAGCCGCCGCCGTTCAAGTCGTCGTGGGCGTCCACGCCGACGAAGGAGACACCGTGTGGGTAGACGACGTGGCCTTCATCGAAAGCCCGGAGGTGGACCGCCCCGTGACGGGGACGACCACCGTGGCGGACGGCTCCGTGATCCAGCGGGCTACCCTCCCGGAGGCGGGACTGGCCTTTACCGTCACCTACACCGCCCAGCCGGATTTCCTGACCGTCCATACCCAGGTAGAGGATACCACCGGGCAGGAGCGGGCGTTGGAAGTGGCATGGGGGCTGCCCCTTCCGGCCCCGAATTTGCGGTGGTGGGATTCCATCCGCCAAAGCCGTCCCATCACCGCACCGTTGCCCTATAACCACGCCGTCAGCGCAGACTTTGCTACCTGGATGCCCATGTCCCTTTACCCCGTGGCCGTCGTTGAAGATGGGGCACAAGGGATAGCATTGGCCTTACCTCTTGATCGGCCCCGTGTGGCCCTCCTTTCTTACGACGGTGAGACCGGTCGGCTGGAGGGGCGGGCCTTCTTGGGAATCTCGCCCCAGGCGGCTCACCTGGGGCCTCGTGCCGATTTCACCCTCTACCTGTACCGCACCGACCCCGCCTGGGGGCTTCGCTCCGCCCTGGATCGCCTAAAAGGATTCCGGCCCCAATGGTTCGATTCCCACATTCACCCGGACGAGTATGCCGGTTTTGAGAAAGGGACCTTTACGAGTGAGATGGGAGCACAAGAGGTGGCCCGCTATGATGAAGAAAGGATCTACGCCGCCCACTACACCTGCGCCGATATGCCGATCAAAATGGGACCGTCCGACGGCCCCCCGCCCACCCTCGACGAAGGTTGGGCACAGGTCGCCGCCTACGCCGCCGACAAGAACCCCATCCGCAGTGCGCGGGCGCGGGCCTTTCAGACCGGCGTCGCCCACACCGCCAACGGCGAGCCGATCCTCAAACACCTGGGCATCTACCCCTGGGCACCTGACGTGTGGGAAATCGCTTGGGTGAGCAACCTAGATCCCGATCTTGCCGAAGGTTACGGTCAATTCCTGTTGCGCGGAGAAGTGGACCGGGCTTTTGCCCAAACCCAGGCCATAGGAGCGCAGCTAGACGGGATATTCATAGACAATTTTATGTCAACACCAACGGTGGACCTGCGCCCGGAGCATATTGCCGTCGCCGATCTGCCCCTGACCTACAGTTTCAACGACTACCGGCCCGGCGTCCACACCATGAACGGCATGGCCGAGTACCTGGCCGCACTGCGGAATCACCTGGACACCACTTACGGTCCCGAAAAAGGCATCAGTGTCAACTTTTGGGGGCTGGCGACGGTCAACTTTTTGGTGCCTTGGATAGACGGCTTCGGCGGGGAGGGCAGCATCCGGAACAAACCGTTCAACTGGAATCAAACCATTCTGGACTACCGGCGGGCCATGGCCGGTCCCCGGCTGCAGCTCTTTGCCGTACAGGAAGAGGGGTTGAATGCAGCCGATGTGGAGGCGGCGGGCGCTCAGGCGATCCTGTACGGCATCATCCTCCACCGGGGTCCCAACGGAACCGGCTGGACGACCGAGGCCGAGGAAGTATTGCAACGGTATGCCACGCTGGTACGCACCTATAACGGGCGTGGCTGGGAACCGCTGACCTACGCCCGCGCCGACCACCCCGACGTGGCGGTGGAGCGGTTTGGGACGGATGTCCTGACCGTCTACAACGGAGGGGAGGCAGCGGCGGCCTATACGCTGCAAGTGGACCTGACCGCCCTGGGGCTGGATGCGCCTGCCGATGTGAGTGAGTTGACCACCGGCGAAGCGGTCACTTTTACGGTAGAAGGGAACACCCTGCTCATCCGGGATACGCTGGGGGCAGGGCAGGCACGCATCTTTCAAATCGGTCGCTGACGGCAGACCGCCAACCAGGGATCGGATTTGATCCGATCCCACAAGACCGGACCCCGAACAAGCGGATCGGGTGGTCGGGCAATCGCCCGGCTATGTTCTCCTTGCAGCTACGCGTTCCTGCGGGGAAGTGCACACTATCCAGGTCCGGTGCAAAGAGGAGGAATTCTTGTGAAACATCTGCTATCGCTCTGGGTGCCGATTTTGCTCCTGGCCGTGGCGTGCAGCCCCGGCACATCGTCTCCGCCGCCCACGGGGGAGCCGCAAGCGGCTTCCCCGATCACGGCCAATCCGCCCGCACCGACCGTTGCGGAGCCGCAGTCTGCTCCTCCCCCTACAGCCCAACCGCCCGCGCCGACCGCCCCTCCCCAACCGGGGAACGCGGAGCCGACCATGGAAACCTGCCGCGCCTGGCTCCGGGAGACTCACAGCCTGGATTACCCCAACCACGGCTGCGAAGAGCACGCTGCCATTTTGAACTCGGTGGCGGCGGACGGTGCAGCGGCCATCCCCCTGGGCGACAACCGCTTTTTCATCGCCCGCTTTCCCGACGATTGGGAGCGGTTGGACGACCGGACCCTCATCGTCGCCCTCCACGGCAACGGCGGCTGCACCGAACGAATGTATCAGTGGTGGTCCAAACCGGCAGCCCAGCACCACTACGCCCTGGTGACGCTGGAATATGCCGAGGCGGACGCGACGACCGAGGAAGGCTATGCCTTTGACGACGCTCCCCAGGTGTACGAACGGCTGCGCACGGCTCTGGACCTGTTGGCCGCCCATTGCCCCCTGGACCATACGAAAATCATCTACCACGGTTTTTCGCGGGGATCGGCCCTGTCCTTCCCCCTGGCCATGATGGACCGGTCCGAAGAGGGGAGCAAGCTCTTTGCCGCCTTTATCTCCGATTCGGGAACCGAATTCCCCGATACCGGCGGCCAGGTGCCGGATTATTTGCAAACCGCCCCGGCAGATGCCTATGCCGGGGCGCGTTTCTGGCTCTATTGCGGCGGGCGGGATCACGAGGGCAAGACCTGTGAGGGCATGAAGCGCATGGGACCGCTGCTGGATGAGCACGGCGCGGAAGTGGCGACCTACCGTTACGAGCCGGGCGGGCACGGCATCTTTGCCACCGTCAAGCCCGGTGGCCCTACCAGCCCGGCCCTGGACGCCCTGCTGGAATACATAGAAGGAGTTCCGCAGCCGTAACGCAGGTTGTCCCTACGGACCTGGTTGACCGAATACCCTTCCGCAGGCTCGTAGAACCGTATGCGGTTGCCATGCGTTCCCATGGGGATCTACAACAAGCCTGCGGGAGGGCACGAGGACACATGGCCCGCGCCGGGCAAGCAAAGTGAGATCAACGGCATAAAGGAAGCGGACCGATCCGCGGCTCACCGCCAAGGATGAAAATCCCGGCGGCTCGCGCCGGAGACGGTGGCGACTCAAGTCGCCCCTTTCGGGCCTGCGGCCGGGCGCATTCGTGCATTCGCGCCCGCTTCGTGGACGGCCCACTTTGCGGGGATTTGAACCGCAAAGGCGCGAAGGGCGCAAAGGGAAGGAGAAAAAGCAGGAAAACCTTCGCGCTCTTGGCGTCTTGGCGGTTCCAACCGTGAATTTCTCTGCGCGAGTTGGAAACTTGCGCCACCGGGCCGGGCGTATTCGTGCATTCGTGTATTCGCGCTCAATTCGTGGACGGCCCGCTTTGGCGGTTTCGGGGATTTGAACCGCAAAGGCGCGAAGGGCGCAAAGGGAAGGAGAAAAAGCAGGAAAACC
>CAZQKE010000013.1:0-21284 GCA_964593865.1 uncultured Anaerolineaceae bacterium
GCCGCGCGGGACTTATGAGTACACCTACCTGATGCGGGCCGGTGTGCCGGGCACGTTCCAGGTCATTCCCGCCACGGCCTACCAGATGTACTTCCCGGAGGTGTTCGGGCGGAGCGACGGGGGAAGGTTTGTGGTTGAGGAAGCGGGAAGTCGGTAAACTGGTGGATGGGGGGAGTTTCAAATGTATGGGTTGCGTGGATGCCGCCGGTGCATACGTGGCGGAATGCGAGAATTCGGTAGAACTTTGGCTGTGCAAGGTGCGATGCCCTACAGGGGCGTCGCACCTTTTGTCATTCCAATACGTCGCCCGCGATTTTTTGAAAAAGTTTCCGGCTGCCGGGTTGACATGATGTCCAAAGCATGTTATAATATGCATTGCTTGATGGTTGCCTATCTTTCTTTACTCAGGGCTGAACAATCAGGAATAAAAAGATAGGCTCTTACTAGAGGAAACCATTGAAAATCAGGGCTAAAGGCCGGCCCGCAGAAAAGGGGGGATGCCAGGGGAAGAAAGGAGAAATGGCAGGTGGTGTCTGATGGCCGATGCGTGTCTGTGCGTCGGCCCATTCATTAAGGAGGAGGAACACGTATGGCCGATCATGCCCAACCTGGTTTGATGGAGGCACTCGCGCGAAAAGGAGTGTCCCGTCGTGACTTTCTCAAATTCTGTACCTTTATGGCCGGGACCCTTGCCTTACCGGCCAGCATGACTTCCAAAGTAGTGCAGGCGTTGGAAAGCCCGAAACGCCCTCCCGTTGTCTGGCTGGAGTTCCAAGACTGCGCCGGAGACTCGGAAGCGTTCCTGCGGGCTTCCCATCCTACCTTGATTGACATTGTACTTGATACCATCTCTCTGGACTACCACGAGACGATCATGGCCGCTGCCGGGCACCAGGCCGAGGCCTTGCTGGACAAGACGGTGAAGGCCGGTGGTTATTTGGCCGTGGTTGAAGGAGCCATTCCCACCAACGATGGCGGCGTTTACTGCTGCATCGGCGGGCGAACGGCGGAGGAGATCGCCAAAGAGGTGGTCGGCAATGCAGCAGCAGCCATTGCCGTCGGGGCCTGTGCCGTGTGGGGTGGTTGGCCCTCGGCCAGTCCCAATCCCACCGGGGCCAAAGGCATCGGCGATATTGTCAAAGGAGTACCCATCGTCAATCTTCCCGGCTGCCCCCACAACGTGGTCAACTCGGTGGCGACCATCGTCCATTACCTGACCTTCGGTTCCCTGCCTGCTACCGATAGCCAGGGTCGTCCCTTGTTCGCCTACGGCAAGCGCATCCATGACAACTGCGAGCGGCGCGGTCACTTTGACGCCGGGCAGTATGTGGAGGAATGGGGTGACGAGGGTCACCGCCAGGGTTGGTGCCTGTACAAGATGGGCTGCAAGGGGCCGGAAACCTACATGAACTGCCCCACGGTGCGCTACAACGACGGCACCAACTGGCCTGTTGGCGCCGGTCACGGCTGCGTCGGCTGCGCCGAAGTCAACTTCTGGGACAACATGTCGCCCTTCTATCGGCGGCTGCCCAACGTACCCGGCTTTGGTGTGGAAGCGACCGCCGACAAGGTCGGCCTGGCCCTTACCGGTCTGACCGCCGTAGGAATCGGCGCCCATGCCATCGGCAGTGCGGTGCGCAAAAAGGTAAAATCTGCGAAATCAACCCCTGAAGTTGTGGGAGAGGAGGACTAGACCATGGCCGAAAAGATCGCAATTGATCCCGTCACCAGAATCGAGGGACACCTGCGCATCGAGGCCCAGGTCGAAGGCGGAAAAGTAACCGACGCCTGGAGCTCCAGCACCATGTTCCGAGGCATGGAGTTGGTGCTCCGGGGGCGGGATCCGCGCGACGCCTGGGTCTTTGCCCAGCGGATATGAGGCGTCTGAACGACGGTTCACGCCCTCTGCTCCGTGCGAGCAGTCGAAGACGCCCTCGGAATCCAGATCCCCGAAAACGCCCGCCTGATCCGCAACATCATGGAGGGGATCCAGTACATTCAGGACCATGTCATTCACTTTTACCATCTCCACGCCTTGGACTGGGTGGATATTGTCAGCGCCCTGAGCGCAGATCCGGCCAAGACCGCCTCCCTGGCCCAGTCCATTTCTGATTGGCCCAAATCGAGCACAGCCTATTTCAAAGGCATCCAGGACCGGGTTGCCGCCTTTGTGGAAAGCGGGCAACTGGGCATCTTTGACGGCGCCTACTGGGGCCACCCGGCCTATCGGCTTCCTCCGGAGGCCAACCTGATGGCCGTAGCCCACTACCTGGAGGCCCTGGATTGGCAGCGGGATGTCATCCGCGTCCAGGCCATCTTTGGGGCCAAAAACCCCCATCCTCAGACCTACTTGGTGGGCGGTATGGCCTGCCCGGTGGACCCCAACAGCCAGAACGCCATCAACGCCGAACGGCTGGGCCTGGTGCAGAAACTCTTTGCCAAAGCCCGCACCTTTGTCGAACAGGTCTACATCCCCGATCTGCTGGCCATCGCTTCCTTCTACAAGGAATGGGCCGGTTACGGCGGCGGGCTGGGCAACTATATGGCCTACGGCGATTTCCCCATGACCGCCACCAAGAGCAGCAACGACCCCGGCAACCTGTTCCTGCCGCGCGGCATCATCTGGGATAAAGACCTGAACACCGTCCACCCGGTGGACCAGCAAAAGATCGCCGAGTATGTCACCCACTCCTGGTTCAAATATGACGACAACAACAAGGCGTTGCATCCCTGGGACGGTGTGACCGAACCTTACTATACCGGTCCTAAACCGCCGTATGAGTGGTTGGAAACCGATGACAAGTACAGCTGGATCAAATCGCCGCGCTACGACGGCAAGCCTGTGGAGGTCGGCCCGCTGGCCCGGATGCTGGTGGCCTACGCTTCCGGTCACGAGCGGGTGCGGTACTGGGTCGATACCGCGCTCCAGAAGCTGGAGGTCGGCCCGGAGGCCCTCTTCTCCACCCTGGGCCGCACGGCCGCCCGCGGCATCGAAACGGTTGTCATCGCCGAAAAGGTCACCGATTGGGTGGACGAATTGACGGAAAACATCGGCAGCGGCGACCTGCGCATCCACGAGACGGAGCATTGGGACCCCAAGACCTGGCCCAAAGAGGCTATGGGCTGGGGCTGGACCGAGGCGCCGCGCGGGGCGCTGGGCCACTGGGTCCGCATCAAGGACGGGGCCATTGAAAACTATCAGGCCATCGTGCCCAGCACCTGGAACGCTTCGCCCCGCGACGCCAACGGCCAACGGGGCGCGTATGAGGCAGCCCTGCTCGATACACCGGTCGCCGATCCGGAAAAACCGATTGAGATCCTGCGCACCGTCCACTCCTTTGACCCGTGCATGGCTTGCGCCGTGCATGTCACCGATCCGGACCGCCGGGAGATCACCCGCATTCGGATCATCTAAGGAGGTGGCGAAATGAGTGAACACGCCGAGACGTTCGCCCGTCGCTACGTCTGGCAACCGGTGGTGCGTTGGTACCACTGGATCAACGTGCTGTGCATGTTCATCTTGGCCGTCACCGGCTACTATATCGGCAATCCCTTTGGCAACGTTCGGGGGATGGCCGAGCCTTACGTCACCGGCACGGTGCGCTTTGTCCACTATATCGCCGCCATCGTCTTGGCCTTGATCCTGATCGTGCGTCTCTATTGGGCCTTTGTGGGCAATCGCTATGCCCGTTGGGGTGGCCTTTTGCCCCTCAACAAAGTGCGGGGACGAGACGTGATCCGGCAGGCCAAGTACTACCTCTTTTTGTCCTCGGAGCGACCGCCGTATGTGGGCCACAACCCGGTGGCCGGGCTGTCCTACATCTTTTTGTGGGTGATTACCATCATCCAGGGCATCACCGGCCTGGCCCTCAACGCCGAGGCCAACCCCAACGGCTTCTGGATGGCGACCTTTGGCTGGACCTTCCGCCTGGCTTCCAACCAGACGATGCGCATGATCCACCATTCGTTGCTGTGGATCTTTATCATCTTTTTCCTGGTCCACCTCTACATGGCCGTCCTGGGCGATGTGGAGGAGCAGGATGGACTGATGACCAGCATCGTCAGCGGCTTCAAATGGCCTCACTTTAAGCGGTCGGCGGAGGATGAGATTGCCGAGATGCAATGAGACCTGACGGGTCCGGTGAAACGCTGGTGCTCGGCCTGGGCAACATCCTCCTCGGCGATGAGGGGGTTGGCGTCCGCGTCGTCGAACGCCTGCTGGAACGCTACGAGTTCCCGGAGGGGGTCCGGGTCATGGACGGGGGAACCCTGGGCCTGGACCTCCTCCCCTATCTGGAGGACGCCCGCCGCCTGCTGGTCATTGACGCCGTGCAGGCCCGCAAGCCCGCCGGTACGCTGGTGCGCCTGACCGGCGACGAAATCCCCGCTTTTCTGGATGCTTCCAAAGTCTCGCCCCACCAGGAGGGGCTGCAAGACCTGCTGGCCGTGGCCATCCTCAAAGGCTACCTGCCCGATGAAGTAGTCTTTTGGGGGGCGCAGGTAGGCTCCATGGGCGTCAGCCTGGACCTCAGCCCCGCCGTCGCCGCCCAGGTAGATGTCCTGGTCGAAAAGGCTTTGGCCGAGCTGGCCCGTTGGGGCATCGAGCCGCGCCCTAGATCCTCGTGTTGATGTCCCGGCAATCCTCATCCTGCCGCGTAGCCCTCATCCGAGGGGATGACCGTTACGGCAATGTCGCCCAAGCCCTGGAGCAGATCGCCGCCGACCTTGATCTGCGCGGCGTGAGACGGGTGTTGATCAAGCCCAACTTTGTCGTCACCCATATCCCCCTGGCTGCCACCCACGTAGAGGCCGTGCGGGCCGTGCTTGATTTCCTCCGCGCCCGCTACGACGGTCCCATCACCGTCGCCGAAGGTCCCTCGGTCCAGCGGGCGGCCGAAGGATTCCGCGCCTATGGCTATGAACCCCTGGTCAAATCCCACGGCGTCACCCTGGCCGACCTGAACGACGACGAACCCTACCCGGTGACGGTCTATGACCGGCGTTTGCGCCCCCTGCGCCTGCACCTGGCCCGCAGCGTGGTGGAAAGCGACTTTCGCATTTCGGTCGGGCCGCCCAAAACCCACGATGTGGTGATCGTCACCCTGAGCCTGAAAAATATGGTCATGGGCAGCCTCATCAGCCGCCATACCCACCAGGCCCCCGCCTCCGGTTTGAGCCTGGAGCGGATCAAGCAGCTCCTGTGGCGGCTGGTCCCCCAAAAAGTGCGCCGTCTGCCCCCCGCCGAATGGCTGACCTTCCGGGCCATGAGCCGCGAACCCAGCGACAAGATGCGAATGCACCAGAGCTACCCGGTCATCAACCTCAACCTGGCCCTCATCGCTCCCCTGGTCAAGCCCCATCTGGCGGTCATTGACGCTTTTGAAGCTATGGAGGGCGACGGTCCGACCCACGGCACGGCGGTTCCCCTGCACCTGGCCCTGGCCTCCACCGACGCCCTGGCCGCCGATGTGGTGGGCACGACGCTGATGGGCTTTGACCCCGACGATGTGGGCTATCTCCACTACTGCAAGCATCTGGCCCTGGGCGAAGGCGACCTGGAACGGATCCGAATCGTGGGCAATGCAACCCTGACCGATTGCATCCACCCCTTCCGGCCCCATTCTACCTACCGCCGCCAACGTCGCTGGCAGCTGGCAGGCGCCGAGCGGTATCTGATGTCGCATCCATGAGATCGGACTATATCATCCGCCCTGCTGCACCGACCGACCTGGATCGGCTGGTCGCATTGGTTTTGGCCCTGCAACGACACGTAGAAATGAGCGATCCGGCCTTGTGGCGGCTGACCGAACAGGCCCAAAAGGACCTGCCGGAGCGGCTCGCCGCCCGCCTGGACGACGCCGTCACCCGCATTTTAGTTGCAGAACACCGCCGAGACGGCGTGGTGGGCGTCCTGGTAGGCCGGGTGATGGCCGATGAGCGATACATCCCCGCCCGGATGGGGTTTATCGAGCAAGTGTTCGTCGCCGAGGGCCACCGACGGCAGGGCGTGGGCGTCCGGCTGGTGGCCGAAATCTGCCGCTTTTTCGCCGAGCGAGGAGTGGACGACATTTCGCTGCGCTACGCCGTGGGCAACGAGGGAGCCGTCCGTTTCTGGGCGGCCCTGGGCTTTGCGCCGCGCATCGTCACCGCCGGAACCACGCGACAGGCACTGGCAGCGCGGCTCGGTACATTTATCGCCCCCAATGCAGGATCCGCTGCAGAGACGCCGGATGTGCCGGGAAAAACCGTGTGAGATCGGTTGTTTCTTGGTAGATTCTGCTTCTGCGGTGTGAGGCCTGTGAGTACACTTTGCCCTGGGTGCGGCGGGTCAGATTGCCTTCCGCCGGGGAATATGCTATAATCCTGCGGAAAGGGATGGCCGTCGGCAAGTTTGGATGGAAAGGAGAAGTGAGCCATGCCGGTCGCAGCTCCTGCCGTGGTGCGCCAAGCATTGGGGGAAGAGGTGGTGGTTGAATTTGTCCCCTGGGTCGAGCAGATCGTCCGCGAGCAGGCTCTTCCTTGGATCGAACAAATTGTGCAGGAGAAGACGGTTTCCCATGATGAATACCGTCGAATGCTCCTGCGACAGGATGTGTTGGAGCGCAATGTCGCCGAGATCCAGGAAGATCTTCGCTTCTTGCGTGACGAGATCGGCGATCTGCGCCGGGAAATGAACGAACGCTTTGACCGGGTGCATGAACGGTTTGATCAGATGAATGCGCAGTTCAACGAACGGTTTGATCAGATGAATGCGCAGTTCAATGAACGACTTGATCGGGTGAACGAACATTTGATGAGTATGGAACGTCATATGGAAATGCGATTTGACCAAATGTCAGAGCGGATGTTGGTTCAGACCCGTTGGCTTATCGGTTCTATCGCTCTGTTCGGCACGATCATCACCGTTCTGCTGGCGATTTCTCAATTTACACCTTAGAGTTGCTAGGAGGCTGCATTGACCGATAATTCCGTCCGCGTCCGCATCGCGCCCAGTCCTACCGGCTACTTCCACGTCGGTTCGGCGCGAACGGCACTGTTCAATTGGCTCTTTGCCCGTCACCATGGCGGTAAATTCATCGTCCGCATCGAAGACACCGACCGCTCCCGCTACAACCCGGAGGCCGTGCCCGATCTGATCGCCAGCCTGCGCTGGCTGGGGCTGGACTGGGACGAAGGCCCGGAGGTGGGCGGCGAATACGGCCCCTATTTCCAATCGGAGCGGTTGGACCTGTACCGCAAGTATGCCGACCGTCTCCTGGCGGAAGGCCACGCCTACAAGTGCTACTGCTCGCCGGAGCGGCTGGCCGCCGTGCGGGAGGAGCAGCGCAGGCAGAAAAAGAAGGTGGGCTACGACCGCCGTTGCCGTACCCTGACGGCTGCCCAGCGGGCCGAGTACGAAGCCCAGGGGATTGTCCCTGTGGTGCGGCTCAAAGTGCCGTTGGAGGGGCAGACCTCCTTCCACGATGTGCTCTATGGCGACATTACCGTGGAGAACGCCGAACTGGACGACCTGGTGCTGCTCAAGAGCGACGGCTACCCCACCTACCACCTGGCCAACGTGGTAGATGACCACCTGATGCAGATCAGCCACATCATGCGCGGCGACGAGTGGCTGCCCAGCGTGCCCAAGCATGTCCTGCTCTACCGCGCCTTTGGCTGGGAAGTGCCGGTCTATGCCCATCTGCCCCTCATCCTGGCCCCGACGGGCAAGGGCAAGCTGAGCAAACGTCACGGCGGCGTCGAGATCCGCCAGTTCCGCCGGGAGGGCTACCTGCCGGAGGCGATGGTCAACTACCTGGCCCGCGTCGGTTGGAGCTACGACGACAAGACCGAAATTTTCAGCCGGGAGGAGCTGATCCGCTACTTTGACCTTTCCGGCATCAATAACTCCCCGGCCCGCTTTTCCTACGAGCGGCTAGAGTGGATGAACGCCTACTATATCCGCCACCTGGAGACCGACGACCTGGCCGGGCGGCTGGTCCCCTTCCTCCGGGAAGCGGGCTATGACGTGACCGCCGATGACCTGAAGCCCATGGTCCCCCTGGTCCGGGAACGCCTCAAGAAGCTGAACGAGGCCGTCAAGTGGCTCGACTTTTTTTTCCAGGAAGAGCTTGACTATGACGCGGCGTTGCTCATCGGCAAAAAGATGACGGCTGCCGAATCGCTGGCCGCCCTGCGACGGGCGCGGGAAACGCTGGCCGCTCTGCCCGATTTCACGGTCGAGACCCTGGACGCTGCCTTGCGCGGCCTGGCCGCCGACCTGGGCCTTAAGGTGGGGCAACTGCTGGGCATCATCCGCGTAGCGGTCAGCGGCAAAAAAGTGGCTCCGCCCCTGTTCGAGACCCTGTCCATCCTGGGCCGGGAGCGGACCCTGGCGCGGATGGAAAAAGCGGAGACTCTGTTGGCTGCGAAAGGAACGGAATCATGATCGATTTGGACAAACTGGCAGCTCAAGATTTTATCCGCGAAGCCATCGTCGAGGACCTGCGGGCGGGGCGGTTCAAAACCGTCCGCACCCGCTTTCCGCCGGAGCCGAACGGCTACCTGCACATCGGCCATGCCAAAGCCATCAACATTGACTTTGGCATCGCCGAGGACTTTGGCGGTGAGTGCAACCTGCGCTTCGACGATACCAACCCGGTCAAAGAGGAAAGTGAGTATGTGGAAGCCATCAAGGAGGACATCCGTTGGCTGGGCTTTGACTGGGGCGACCGGGAATTTTACGCTTCCGACTATTTTGAGCAGCTCTACGAATGGGCCGTGCAGCTCATCAAAGAGGGCAAAGCCTATGTGGACAGCCTCAGCCCGGAGGAGATGAAAGAGTATCGGGGCGATTTCAACACGCCGGGCCGCGACAGCCCCTACCGCAACCGTTCCGTCGAGGAGAACCTGGACCTCTTTGAACGGATGCGGGCCGGGGAATTCCCCGACGGCGCCCATGTCCTGCGGGCCAAAATTGACATGCAATCGGGCAACATGAACCTGCGCGACCCGGTCATGTACCGCATCATCCACGCCGAACATCACCGCACGGGGAACAAGTGGTGCATCTACCCCATGTACGACTGGGCGCACGGCCAATCCGACTCCATCGAGGGCGTGACTCATTCCCTATGCGACCTGGCCTATGAAGAGCATCGGCCCCTGTACGACTGGTTTCTCGATCAGCTGGGCATCTTTCACCCCCGCCAGATTGAGTTCGCCCGCCTCAACATGACCTACACCGTCCTGAGCAAGCGATACCTGCTGCGCCTGGTCGAGGAGGGGCATGTCAACGGCTGGGACGATCCCCGGATGCCGACCATTGCCGGGATGCGGCGGCGGGGCTACACCCCGGAGGCCATCCGCGAATTCCTGAACCGGATCGGCGTGGCCAAATCCGACAACCTGGTGGACATTGCCCTCTTGGAACATTGCCTGCGCGAGGACTTGAACAAGCGCACGCCTAGGGTGATGGCCGTTCTGCGCCCCCTGCGCCTGGTCATCGAAAACTACCCGGAGGGGCAGGTGGAGGAGCTGGAGGCCATCAACAACCCGGAAGACGAGAGCGCGGGGACGCGCCGGGTTCCCTTTTCGCGGGTGCTCTATGTGGAGCGGGACGATTTCCGAGAAGACCCGCCCAAAAAGTGGTTCCGCCTGGCGCCGGGCCGCGAAGTGCGACTCAAGCACGCCTACTATGTCACCTGCACCGAGGTCGTCAAGGATGAGAAGGGGGAGGTGGTGGAGCTGCGCTGCACGTACGACCCGGCCTCGCGGGGCGGCTGGACGGAGGACGGGCGCAAGGTGCGGGGCACGCTGCATTGGGTTTCGGCGGCCCACGCCCTGGATGCCGAGGTGCGCCTGTATGACTACCTGTTCACCACCCCCGATCCCGCCGAGGTGCTCAAAGCTGGTAGTTTTGAGGAATACATCAACCCTCACTCCCTGGAGGTTCTGACCGGCTGCAAAGTAGAACCCAGCCTGGCCGGAGCGGAGCCGGGCAGCCGCTACCAGTTTTTGCGCTTGGGCTATTTCTGCGTAGACCCGGATACGAAACCGGGGCATCTGGTGTTCAACCGAACCATCGGCCTGCGGGACACTTGGGCCAAAATTGAAAAGGCGCAGAAAGCGAAACGTACCTGAATTTTCTCTTGGCGGATCATCTTATTTGCATCGAACCGCCACTTGTGTTATAATAAAGACGGTTGGAGCGGGCGCGGGGGCCTTCCCCGCGCTCCTCTATGCTACCGAGCAGCGATTTTGGGATGGTTTAGAAAGGATCGAGCAGTGTCTTTGACAAAGGCTGAAAAATCAGAGATCATCAGTCAATACAACATTCACGCGGGCGATACCGGCTCGCCGGAGGTCCAGATCGCCTTGCTGTCTACACGGATCAGCCAGTTGACAGAGCATCTGAAAGTCCACAAACACGATGAACATTCGCGCCGAGGCTTGTATAAGCTGGTAGGCCAGCGACGCAGGCATCTGGCATATCTCAAAAAGACCGACGCGGAACGTTACCGCCGCATTGTTGAGCGGCTGGGGCTGCGCAAGTAGAACTCCCGGCCGGCCGTTGGGCGATCTGCTCGACGGCCTTATTTCCGGGCGGTAAAAATAAAAAAACAGAGAGCGCAGGCGTCAGGAATTGGGGAGTAGGCCCCAGCGGTGGGCGTTGCTGGGACCTACTCCCCAGTCCCTGCACCCTGCCTCTCTGGAAATTTAGGAGGCAAAAAGTGAATAGTTACAAATCGTATGTCGTCCAGGTTGGCGACAAGTCTTTGCTGATCGAGACCGGCTTGCTGGCAATGCAGGCCGGTGGGGCCGTGACCGTCCGCCTGGGCGATTCCATCGTCCTGTGCACGGCCACGGCTTCCAAAAAACCCCGCGAAGGGATTGATTTCTTTCCCCTAACGGTAGATTTTGAAGAAAGGCTCTATGCTGCCGGGCGTATCCCCGGTAGCTTCTTCCGGCGGGAGGGCCGCCCCAGCGAGGCGGCTATCCTGACGGCCCGTCTCATCGACCGCCCGTTGCGCCCTCTCTTTCCGAAAGATTATCGCAACGATGTCCAAATTATCGCGACGGCCCTCTCATCCGATGGGCAGAACTATTTGGACATTCCCTCCATCATCGGCGCATCGGCGGCCCTGACCATCTCCGACATCCCCTTTGGTGGGCCGATTGGGGCCTGCCGTGTAGGCTTGGTGGATGGCGAATTCATCATCAATCCCACCGCCGACCAGATGGAGGAAAGCGTCCTGGATCTGCGTATGGCCGGGACCAAAGATGCGATTCTCATGGTAGAAGCCGGTGCCCATGAGGTCGGTGAAGAGATCGTCTTGGAAGCCCTCAAGGTGGGCCACGAAGCCATACAGCCGATCATCACCTTACAAGAGCAGATGCAGGCCGAGATCGGCAAACCCAAAAACACCGACTACCCCGTGATCACCATTGAGGAGCGGGATCGGGAGCGCATCAAGGAACGCATCGGCGACCGAGTCGCCGAGTTGGTGGCCCGTCCTATGGGCAAGGCCGAACGGAGCCAAGCGGTTGAAGCGTTGGAAAACGAGATCGTGGGTTCCTTTGTAGATGATGAAAGCATCAACCCGGAGGATGTCAAGACCGTATTCCAAGAAGTGGTCAAGGCCGAGACACGGAAACTGATCCTTGAGAAAAAGCAGCGGCCCGACGGGCGGGCTACCGACGAAATCCGCCCCATCTGGTGTCGGGTGGGGCTGTTGCCCCGTGCCCACGGCTCCGGTCTCTTTACGCGCGGCGAAACGCAGGTCGTCAGCATTGCTACCCTGGGCACGCCCCGTGAGGAACAGAAGCTGGATACCCTGCGACCGGAAGAAGCTAAACGCTACATGCACCATTACAACTTTCCGCCCTACAGCACGGGGGAGACATGGCCTGTGCGCGGTCCCAAACGACGCGAGATCGGCCACGGCGCGCTGGCCGAAACGGCCCTTCGGGCCGTTCTGCCTTCGGAGGATGAATTCCCCTACACCCTGCGCGTCGTCTCCGAAGTGCTTTCCTCCAACGGTTCAACCTCAATGGCGTCGGTCTGCGGTAGCACCCTGTCTTTGATGGATGCCGGTGTGCCCCTCAAGAACCCTGTGGCCGGGATCGCCATGGGCCTTGTCACCGATGGGGACCGTTACGTCATCCTAAGCGACATCCAGGGGTTGGAGGACCACCTGGGCGATATGGACTTCAAAGTCGCCGGGACCCGCAAGGGGATCACCGCCTTGCAAATGGACATCAAGATCAAGGGATTGAACTATGACATCCTGTCCGAGGCGTTGGCCCAGGCGCGGGAAGGCCGTCTTTACATCTTGGACAAGATGGCCGAAACCCTGGCCGAACCCCGTTCCGAGTTGTCGGTGTATGCCCCGCGCATCACCACGCTGCACGTTGATCCGGAAAAGATCGGCAAGATCATCGGCCCCGGCGGCAAGATGATCCGCAAGATCCAAGAAGAGTGCGACGTAGAGATTGACATTGAGGATGACGGCACGATCTACATTGCCGCCACCGAGAGTGCGGGCGCGGAGAGGGCAACGGCCATGATCGAAGCCCTGACCGAAGAGGCCGAGATCGGCAAGATCTATGTGGGCAAAGTGGTCCGTACCGAAAACTATGGTGCGTTCGTAGAGATCCTGCCCGGTGTGGACGGCATGGTCCATGTCTCGCAGCTGGCCGACTACCGTGTCCCTTCCGTTGAGGACGTAGTCCGTGTCGGCGACGAGATAATGGTCATGGTCATTGACATTGACGAAGAAACCCACAAGATCAAACTCTCGCGCCAGGCCGTCTTGGAAGGCTGGACGGCAGCCGAGGCCCGTGAACGGGACCGCAAGGGAGCTTCCTCCGGCGGTTCGCGGAACAGCGGTCGTGGAGAGCGGTCGCGGCGTTCCTCACGCCGTCGGCGGTAAAAGTTTGCGGCAATAGCGACATGGACGATTTTCTGCCCGTCGTTGAACCGGAAGAACCGATGCCTGCCCCACAGCCCGGTTTTGGGCTGCGGGTCGTCCGCTTCTTGCGCGAAGTGCTGGAAACGGTCCTGCCGGCCCTCCTGATCGCCCTGCTGATCAACGTGTTCGTCGGCCAGGCAACGCGGGTGGAAGGCCAGAGCATGGAACCGAACCTGCATACCGACCAGAGATTGGTGATTGAAAAGATCACCTACCGCTTCCACGGCCCCGAACGGTTTGACATCGTTGTCCTCAAAGCACCCGGTCAGGGCGATGAACTGCTGATCAAGCGGATCATCGCCTTGCCCGGCGAGCGGGTGGACATTCGCAACGGGCAGGTCTACATCAACGGCGAGAAGCTGGACGATCCTTACGGTCAGGGGGAAACGCAACCGGGGCGGTACGGTTCCCTGACCGTGCCTCCCTTGCACGTCTTTGTCTTGGGCGACAACCGCAATCACTCGAACGATTCCCGGAGCTTTGGGCCGGTTCCCATTGATGACATCGTGGGCCATGCCTGGTTTTCCTATTGGCCGCCGGAGGATGTGGGTTTTGTCAAGTGAATAATGTGGACGCCGAGTCGCTCGGCGTGCCTTTTCCGGGAGCATGGTGACGAACAGGTGGAGTCAAACAACCAAACGGCTGGTCGTGGTCGGCTTGGTTCTCATCCTGCTCCTGGTCCTGTACGTCTTTCGCACCCTGCTGCCCACCCTGGCCCTGGCCCTGGTTCTGGCCTACCTGCTCAAACCTTTGGCCGACCTGGTGGAGCGGCGCACCCCTCTTTCCCGCACCCCGGCGACCATCTTGGTCTACCTGGTCCTGTTGCTGCTTATCGCCATCATCCCCGTCACCGTCGTTCCCCAAGTCTATGACCGCATCACCCGTTTGAACCTGGATGTCCAACAACTGGCCGATGACCTGATCCGTTTCCTTTCCCAACGTGTTGTGATCTTGGGCTATACCTTCGGTTTGCCCGATCTGGTCGGCGACGTGCGCCAGGCTTTCCAAGACCTATTTCGCCCCTTTGCCACCCAGACGGTAGGCTTTTTGGTCAATGTGGCAACCAGCCTCCTTTCCATCCTCTCCATCTTTGTCATCTCCTTCTACCTGGTCCGTGATGCCGACCGGCTGCGCAATGCCCTGGACCGCATGGCCCCGCCCGGCTACACCGAAGAGTTGCGCTACCTGCGCGAAGAGATCAACCATGTGTGGAAGGCGTTCTTCCGGGGCCAAATTGTGCTGGGGGTCATCGTCGGTGTGGTGGTCTGGCTGTCCATGTCCCTGGTGGGCCTGCCCAACGCCGGGTTGATGGGGCTGTTGGCCGGCCTGTTGGAGGTGATCCCCACCTTTGGGCCGATTATCGCGACCATCCCGGCCCTGCTCATCGCCCTCTTTCAGGGGTCTACCTACCTGCCCATCAGCAACTTTTGGTTCACCCTGTTGGTGCTCGGCATTTACGTCGTCATCCAGCAGACGGAGAACGCCTACCTGGTCCCCCGTATTCTGGGCCGTCGCCTTCAACTCCATCCGGTCATCGTCTTTATCGGCTTGCTGGCGGGGGGCATCCTGCTTGGCGCGTTGGGCGTGTTGTTGGCCGCTCCCATCATCGCGACCATTCGCGTTCTGTTGCGCTACGTCTATGCCAAACTGCTGGATCAAGACCCCTTCCCCCAACCCTTCGTGGCGGAGGGGGAAATATACCCCGGTGAGATAGATGCCATCCTCTTTGACCTGGATGGAACCCTCATCGAGACCGATGACGACGCCGTGGATGCGGTGGCCCGCCGTCTGGCCCCTTTGAAGTGGTTGCTGCCCAAACGCGATCCGCAGCGGGCGGCCCGCCACATCGTCATGGCTTGTGAAGGCCCTTGCAACAGCATCCTGACCTTTATGGACCGCATTGGCTTGGATGACAACCTGTTGGACATCGGCGACCGATTACGTCGTTGGCGCGGTCAGCATACCCCCCTCAACTTCCGCCCGGTGGATGGTGTGGGTGAAACGTTGCGTGATCTGAGCCGTCGCTACCATTTGGGCATCGTCACCACCCGCAGCCATCGGGAAGCCGAGATCTTTTTGGCACAACAAAACCTGACCGATGTAGTGCAGGTCATCGTTGGACGCGAGGATACCT
This sequence comes from uncultured Anaerolineaceae bacterium, assembly GCA_964593865.1. Lineage (GTDB taxonomy): Bacteria > Chloroflexota > Anaerolineae > JAAYZQ01 > JAAYZQ01 > CAZQKE01. Next base: position 15,088 of record CAZQKE010000013.1, read on the forward strand.
GGCGCATCAAACCCCATCCCGGCCCCATCCGGCACGCTGCCGAACAACTGGGCGTCCCGGTAGAGCGTTGTCTGATGGTCGGCGATACGGCGGTGGACATCCTGGCCGCCCGTGCTGCCGGGGCGCGGTCCGCGGGCGTCCTCTGCGGCTTTGGCGAAGAGGATGAACTGGAACGGGCCGGAGCCGATGTCATCCTCAAGACGACCAGTGAACTGATCCGCTGGATGTAGAGGGAGCAGTTTTGCCCCCGGCCTTGCTTTTGGGTATAATCAAACCGGATTGTCCGCCGATTTCGGCCTGGGCCGAAGGGCATGGTGTGGTCCGCCGGAAAGGCCCCGATCCTCGGCGTGCTGCCGGGGAAAATCGGACAAATATTTGGAGTGGAAGGAGCCGGAATGTCGCCGATCTCTCGAGCCGGTGCTCGTCAATTGACCAACGTGGCCCGCGACCTGGGGGCCGAAGCCCTGGGAGGCCAACTGGTGCAGAACGAGGCCGGACGCTGGACCGTGAGCTACGTTGAAATTGAATCGTGGTTATCCCGCTTCCAGGGCCGGGAAATCGTCCTGATTGCCGCGGCCATAGACGAAACACCCGTAGAATACACCCGTGTCTGCCGCACCTGCGGCAACGAGTACCGAGGCCGAACCTGCCCCCATTGTGAGGCGGTTCGCCGTCGGCTGAGAGGGTAAGAAGGCGGCGTTCCATCCGCGGTCTGCCGTCTTGTGACGATCATGTTCTTTGACGAAGCCAAGATCTATGTCAAGGGCGGTGATGGAGGCGACGGTTGCGTTGCCTTCCGCCGTGAAAAATATGTCCCCTTTGGTGGGCCGAGCGGGGGCAGCGGCGGCCCCGGCGGTAACGTCTACCTGGTCGTGGATCGCAACCTAAACACCCTCGTCCACTTTAAAAAACGGGTCCACTTCAAAGCCCAGCGGGGTGGGCGCGGCAGCGGCAAAAACCAGCAGGGCAAAAAGGGGCAGGACCTTCTGATCCCCGTTCCGCCGGGTACGATGGTCTACGATGCGGAGAGCGGCGAACTCTTGGCCGATCTCACCGAGGAGGGACAGCGGGTCCTGGTGGCCAAAGGGGGACGCGGTGGGCGTGGGAACGCGGCTTTTGCTTCCCCTACCAACCAGGCTCCCCGCCTGGCCGAGCACGGCGAACCCGGCCAGGAACGTTGGCTGCGTCTGGAACTGAAACTGATCGCCGACGTGGGGGTGATCGGAATGCCCAACGCCGGCAAAAGCACCCTCCTCTCCGTCGTGAGCGCGGCGCGCCCCAAGATCGCCGACTACCCCTTTACCACTCTGCAGCCGAACTTGGGAGTGGTTACGGTGGATGACTATCATACCTTCGTTATGGCCGATGTGCCGGGCCTCATTGAAGGGGCCAGCGAAGGAGTGGGCTTGGGCCATCAATTCCTCCGCCATGTAGAGCGCACCCGTTTGCTCATCCACCTGCTGGACGGTGCTTCTGCCGATCCCTTGGCCGATTATGAGGCCATCAACCGGGAGCTGGCCCTCTTTAGCGAGCGTCTGGCCCGGCGCCCCCAGATCGTGGTGCTCAACAAAATGGACCTGCCCGATGCCCAAGCATGGTGGCCCCTGGTACGGGAGACGATGGAGGAGCAAAACATCCCGGTCTATGCCATCTCTGCCGTAAGTCGGGAAGGCGTGCGGGAACTGATGCAGCGCACCTATACCCTGTTGCAGACCCTGCCGCCTCCCGAACCGGCCCCGGCGGAGATGGCCGTCTTTCGCCCTGCCGAAGAAGACGAAGATGTCTTTACCGTTGAACGGGAGGAAGACGGCTGGCGTGTGCGCGGTGTACGGGTGGAGCGTATTGCCGCCATGACCCCCTTTACCTTGCCGGAAGCAGCGGCCCGGTTCCAGCGCCAACTGCGGGCCATGGGCGTTGAGGCAGCGTTGGAAGAAGCGGGCGTCCGGCCCGGCGACCTGGTTCGCATCGGCGAAATGGAATTGGAGTGGCGATATTGAAACGGCGGATCGGCATCTTGGGCGGCACATTTGATCCCATCCATTACGGCCACCTGGTGGCTGCCCAGGAAGCACACCATCAGTTGACGTTGGCCCAAGTCCTTTTTGTACCTGCCGGATGCCCGCCCCACAAGCCGAGTGGGGCCATGTCCCCCAGCAACCACCGAGTGCGGATGGTTGAGCTGGCCATCGCCGATGATCCGCGCTTTCTCCTTTCCCGCGTGGATGTGGATCGGCCCGGCCCCAGTTTCACCGTGGACATGTTGGCCCTCCTCCGCGCCGAGTGGGGGCCGGAGGTTGAGTTCTTTTTCATCGTCGGCAGCGACACCCTGGTCGAGATCCCAACATGGCATCGCCCCCAACGGGTTATCGCGTTGAGCAACCTGGCCGTCTTACCCCGTCCCGGCGTCAAGGTGGACCTGCCCCGTTTGGAAGCCCAACTGCCCGGCCTGTCCGACCGCGTGCATTGGTTGTCTATGCCCTTGCTGGAGATCTCGTCCCATGCGCTGCGGGAGCGGGTGCGGACGGGGCGGCCCATCACCTACCTGACCCCTCCCGCAGTAGAGACATACATCCGGGCGCACAAACTCTATCTCCACCCATCAACGGGAGGTTGATTGCTATGGCCCTTCTGCTTCAAGAACTGGGTTGGCCCGACGTGGCCGACTATTTGCAAAGGGATGATCGGTTGATCCTGGTCACGGGCAGCTGCGAGCAGCACGGTCGCCATCTGACCTTTGCTACCGATGTCTGGCAGCCGTGGGAGATCGCCCTGCGGCTCAGCGACCGAACCGGCGTACTGGTCGCGCCGCCGGTCAACTATGGCATGTCGTTGCATCACCTGGGCTTCCCCGGCAGCCTCAGCCTGCGGCCTCACACCTTGACCCTCCTCGTCGGCGACCTGCTGACCAGCGCGTACACCCACGGCTTCCGCCATATCCTGTTGCTGAACGGTCATGGTGGCAACGCGGCCCCCATCCGTAACGCCTTGACCGAAATCTTGCACGAACGGGCCGATCTGGTCGTCTATGCCGGCGAATGGTGGCATGAACCGGCGGTGCAGGCGGTCCTGCAGGATGCCTTTGGCGGTCGGTTGAGCCATGCCGACGCAGGTGAAACGTCCGTCGTCTTGGCGTTGCGCCCCGATGTGGTCCGGCTGGATCGGGCGCAATCCAGTCCGCCCTCCTCCTACACCGTTTTGACCCGTTGGGTGTTCCGAGAACAATTCCCCCACGGCGTCATCGGCGATGACCCCCGTTTGGCCTCGGCAGAGGTGGGCGAGCGCGTTTTGGAAGCCGCCGTCACCGCCTATGAGGAGATCCTGCGGGCGTGGGAGCGGCATGATTAGGGACTTTGCTCGAATCGCTTCCTTGGGGCCTGCAGCCTCGGGACCGACCGTCTCTCGGCGAATCCCCTCCGGGGAAGGACGCCGTCGCGGCCTGTGCCGGGCGGCGAGGCAGGGGGGATTTTCGGAGCGAACCTATGACCTTTGAAGCCTTGCTCCAAAAGGGCATTGCTGCTGCCAAGAGGGGCGACCGGGCCACGGCCCGGCGTCTCCTGAGTCGGGCCGTGCGTCGCCGTCCCGATTCGGAGGTAGCCTGGTTGTGGCTCAGCGAAGTGCTGGATACGCCCCAGGGCAAGGCTTTCTGCCTGGAGAAGGTATTGGCCCTCGACCCGGAGAACCGGTTGGCACGGAAGGGGCTGGTTGCGCTGGGCCGTGCTTCCACGGGCAAGGTACTTGTCGCCCGTCCTCCGTCGTCTACAGGACCGGTCCCCGTCCCCTCGCCGCGCTTTTGGGAGCGTCCTCACTTTTGGCGCGGTGTTGTTGCCGCCTTGTCCGTGGTCGCCTTGAGCCTCATCCTCCTGTTTGCTTTTGTGGCCTTCAATGTGCACCGCACCCAAGAAGAGGCGTTGGCCGCCTTGCCGCCCACACCGACACCCTGGCCCCGTGGCACGTTGCGGCCTACGTTTACCCCCACGCCCACCAACACGCCGACTCCGACCTTCACCCCAACCCCGACGGATACACCCACTCCTACGCCGACCTTCACACCCACTCCTACCGAGACTCCCACCCGCACACCCCGTCCCCGGCGGAGGCGTCCACCCACGGCGACGCCTACCCCCCGGCCTACCCTGCCTCCCCGCCGTTTGGACCCTCGCTTGACCGCCTTGCACGTCCGCGTTGAACCGGCCTTTATGCGCGAGGGACAAGCCTACTGGCGGTTGGTAGAAGCCCGCTGGGCCGATGAGCGGGAATCGGCGGGCAAGCACAGCATCTTTGTTGAGGTGCTGGACCGGAATGGGGCGCGGGCGGTAGGGCAGTGGGTTGTTGTGCGTTGGTCGGATGGTAGCTTGGTCTTGCCGGTAGGCGATCCGCCCCCGCCCGATTGGCCGGTCAACTTTCCCATGTATAACACGTTGGGTTCCTATTCTGTGCAGATCGGCGGTGCGCCCAGCGACCGCATCGTTGGTCTGGGGTTGGGGACCGCCGATGCCCCCGACTTTACCATCCACACCAGCTTCTATCTGACTTTTCAGCTGGTCTATCGCTAGGTGGACGGCTCCTCCTGTTCCCCGATTCGGCGGCTCTGCCCCAAGGCCGACCGGATTAGCCGTTGTTTGAGGTCCCACAGACGCTGTGTCAGCGAGACGTGGTAGACGTGGGGGTTGACCAGGCGGCGCACGCCGGGGTCCAGGCGACGCAGATCGGCATCCCGCCGACGACGGATCTCCTCCAGTGGAGGCGGATCGTAAACCCGCCGTCCTTCTATCAGCACGTCTACCAGCAGCGGTTCGATGCCGGTGATCTCGTCCCGACGCAAGGTGCGGCGGCGGGCGTGGCCTGCGGGATGGCGTAGGATCAACTGCTCCATTTGGCGGGGGTCCTCATCGTCCAGGCTGAGGAGGTCGGCGGTGGCTTGGCCGCGGGCATCGTACACCCGCCAGACCAGTTTGTGACCGGGGTTGGGTGTCTTGGCCGCCGATTCGGAGATTTTGATGGCCGGCACCCACTTGTCCTCCATCCGCACGGCCACCAGTTTGTAAACGCCACCCAGGGCCGGTTCGCCCCAAGAAGTGATCAAACGCGTGCCCACGCCGTAGACCAGCCGCCGCAGCAGGCGGTCGGCGTCCACACCGTAGCGCGGCGCTTCGTGTCTGATCTGGGTGGCGATCTGCATGATGATCAGCTCATCCAGGTCGTTGGAAAGGACGATGATCGTCTCCGGGAACCCGGCTTCGTCCAACATCCGGGCCGCCTGGATGCTGAGGTAGGCCAAGTCGCCCGAATCGAGGCGGATGCCCACCGGTTCGTGGCCTTTGCGCCGCAGTTCTTCAAAGACGCGGATGGCGTTGGGCAGGCCACTCTCCAGCGTGTTGATGGTGTCCACCAGCAGCAAGCAGTCGTCGGGATAAACATCGGCGTAGGCGCGGAAGGCATCCAGTTCGCTCATGCCCAGGGCCATGAACATCTGCACCATGCTGTGGGCGTGGGTCCCTTTGGGCGGCAGGCCCAAAGTGTGGGAAAGGCCCACGTTGGAGGTGAAATCGGCCCCGCCGATGAGGGCCGCCCGCGCCCCGGCGTTGGCCCCTTTTTCGTGGCCGCGCCGCAAGCCGAATTCCAGGAGCAGTTGGCCGTGCCCGCTATCGCGGATGCGGGCCGCTTTGGTGGCAACCAGAATGGGGTAGTTGAGGTGGTTGAGGAGGGGCGTCTCCAAAATCTGGGCCAGGGCCAACGGCCCCTGGACGACGGTCAAGGGGACGTTGGGGTGGATCACCCGGCCTTCGGGGATGGCCCGCAGGGTGATGCCCTCAAATGTGCCGTTGTGTCGCAACCAGGCCAGAAAATCGTCGCCGAAGGTGGGCGTCCCCGCCCGCCCCCGTTGTCCTCGCAGGTAGGCGATGTCCTCGTCGCAAAAGTGCGCCTGCTCCATCCAATCCAGCAACCACTCCAGCCCGGCGTTGATGCAATACCCGGCCTGGTGTGCGCCGTAGTTGGGGTAACGCCGGAAAAAGTGGTCAAATTGGACCTGCTTTTCGTGCAGGCCCAGGCGGTAGTAGAGCTGAGCCATGGTCAGCTGATATTGGTCGGTAAAGAGAATGCCTTCTGCCGTACGGCGATCTGTTTCTTTCATCGTTGGTTCCTCGAAAATAATGTGGGCCGTCCACGAATTGAGCGCGAATACACGAATGCACGAA
>CAZQKE010000014.1:0-11118 GCA_964593865.1 uncultured Anaerolineaceae bacterium
GGTGGTCATCCAGGGGGGTGGGTCGCCGACGCCGTTGCCGCCGGGAATGGGCGGTGGAGGGTATTGGGCGGGGGTGTCATCGGCCCCACCGCCGGTGGAAAGGCAATTCCACGTCGTCGGGGAGGACCTCCTCCTGGACGATGGAAATGTGTGACGGAAGTCTGTTTTATCCCCGCGGCGGTGATTCCGCAAAAAGTTCCGGGCGGACGTGGCGGGGGATAAGCACCGAGAGGGCCTTTGGCACAACCCGGCAATCCAGGGGAGTTGTGCCGAAAGGTTCACCGTCTACGTGGACGGCCATCGGCTTGCGGCTCTCTATGTGGATGGTGCGGCCCCGGTAGATGCTGTGGTGTGGATCGCGGGTGTGCAGCCCGGTAATGACGCCCAGGGCGGCCCGCATGGCCGAGCCAAAGCCGGTCCCGGCAAAGATGTTGACATCCAGCAGGCCGTCGTCCAAGCGGGCATCGGTAGCGATGCGCACCTTGCCGCCGTACAGCTGCGAATTGCTGATGACGATGAGGATGGCACGGCGATAGATGCGCTCTTGGTCGATGGTAATGCGGGTGCGGATGCCGGCCATCGTGGCAGCGGTTGTCACCCCGGCGACGATATACGCCAACGCCCCCAGACGACGCTGACGGCGGGTGCGCGGTTCCATGGCGTAGGTCACCTCGGCGTCCAAGCCGATGCCCACCCATTGCAGGAAATAGCGACCGTTGACCTGGCCCAAGTCAATGCGGCGGACCGCGCCGGGGACCAACGCCCGGATCGATTCAACGAGGGGGGTCCAATGCAAAGGTGAACGGGTGGGCAAACCCAGCTCTTTGGCCCACACGTTGCCCGTACCGCCCGGCAACACCCCCAGGGCTACGTTGCTTTCGGCCAAACCGTTGACAACCTCGTTGATCGTTCCATCGCCGCCGACGACGAACACGGCATCCAGCCCTTCCTCCCGTGCCCGGCGGGCCAGATCGGTCGCTTCCCCGGCACGCTGTGTACGGTGCATCGTCACCTGCCAGCCGTGGCTCTCCAGGTGACCGATGACGGCGGGAAGCTCCCGCTGAACGTCCCACGGCCCGGAGGTAGGGTTGACAATGATCGTCGCTCGCATGGCTCGGCCCGTCCCTTCATCTTGCTGGCATCATTATACCAGACCTTGCGGTTCAGGGCCAGTTTGCCGATGCACAGATAGATCGGGATTATGATTCGGCCAGCGGCAGCGTTACGGTGAAGGTCGTCCCCTGCCCTTCCTCGCTGTCCACCTCAATCTTGCCGCCGTAGCGCGTCACCAGGTCGTGGACGATGGAAAGGCCCAGCCCCGTGCCCGATTCTTCCAACTCTTTGGCGTTGGGGGCGCGGTAGAATTCCCGGAACAGGTGGGGGAGCGATTCTGCCGGGATGCCGATGCCGGTGTCGCTGACGGTGATGCGCGCCTGGGGGCCGTCGCGCTCCAACCGCAGACGCACTTCACCCGCCGGGGTGTATTTGACGGCGTTGCCCACCAGGTTGTCCAGGATGCGGTCCACTTCATCGGCGCGCCCCCGGATGGTCAGCTCTTGCTCCGGTCGCCCGACGTGGAGGGCCAGGCCCTTTGCCTCGGCTTTGGGGCGGAACCGCTCCGCCACCCGGTCAAAGGCGGCGGTCAGGGAGATGTGCTGCTGCTCTTCCTCAACCGCGGTGGCGGTCTTGGCCGCGGCCAGGGCCAATAGGTCGTCGATAAGGGTTTTGAGGAATTCGGTACGCCGCAGGGCACGACGCACCAGGTCGGCTTGCCGTTCGTTTAGCGGCCCGGCGTAGCCTTTGTCCAACACGCTCAGCAGGCTGGCGACGACGTTCGCCGGGGAGCGCAGTTCGTGGGTAAAGACGCGCACAAAGTGGGCACGGTGCGCGTTCAGCTCGGCCAATTGCTCCTCCCGCTGCCGCAGCCGCCGGGAGATGGCCATGGACAGGTAGGCCAGGGCGTAACAGGTCAGGGTGAAGGTCAGCCAAACGGCGGCGCGATACCGGCCGCCCATCCCCGCCGGGCCGCCGCCCAGGGGTGAAGGGGGGATGAGGTGGGCCGCTTGCAGGAGGGCGGTCCCGCCCACAAGCAAGGGAGCCAGGGTGACGTACAAAAAGCCCCGGTCGTGGGGCAGCAACAGGGCGGCAATGACGATGTGAAACAGAAAGAAAAAGAGTACGGGGCTGATCAGCCCGCCCGTCAGGTAGGCCAGCAGGGCGGTCGCCAGCCAGTCCAGGGCGATCTGGGCGCGGGCGAACCACTGGTAGGTGACGATAGGGGTGGAGCGGGCGCGCAACCTTTGCAGGATCAACGCCAGGGCCAGGTTGTAGGCCAGCAGCCCTGCGCCCAGCAAGGCGATGGACGCCGCCGGGGCAAGCCGGTCCATCGCCAGGGCCAGGACTGCCGCCCCCAACAGGAGACCGACCCCGGCCAACCAGCGCAGCCGGATCAGCCAAGCCAGGCTGACGACCAGTTCCTGCTCGACCGCCGCTCCGGTCGCGCCCTCCTCTCCGACCAAAACGCCCCCTTTTCGCAGTTCTAATCTTTTGAACCGCCAAGACGACAAGGACGCAAAGGTTTTTTACTTTTTCTTCCTTCCCTTGTGCCTTTTGCGCCTTCGCGGTTTCATCTCTTTCTGCGCGGCCCGCCGCTTGATGGCTTCCAGCCGGTGGATCTCCTGTTCGGTCAGGTAGCGCCACCGGCCGCTTTCCAGGTCCCCCAGGCGCAGCGGCCCCAGCCGTACCCTCTTTAGCTCCCGGACCGGATGGCCCAGCAGGGCGGCCACTTTGCGGATCTGACGTTTGCGCCCCTCGCGCATCACCACCCGCAGCAGCGACCCATCCTTGGTGCGGCGGATAACCTCTACTTGCGCAGGAGCGGTGCGCCTGTCATCCAGCACCACGCCCCGCCGCCAGGCGGCCAACGTCTTTTCCGAAGGATGGCCGTTGACCAGCACCAGGTACTCTTTCTCGTGTTTGTAGCGGGGGTGGGTGAGGATGTGGGCCAACTGGCCGTCATCGGTCAGCAGGATCAATCCTTCGCTGTTGACATCCAACCGTCCCACGGGGTACAACCGCACCGGCGCGGCAACCAGATCGCCCAGGGCTTTGCGGCCCCGTTCATCCTCCATCGCCGAAAGGACCCCCCTGGGCTTATTGAGCATGACGTAGACATGGCGTCCGGACGGTTTGATGCGTTGCCCATCTACCCGGATGTCGTCGCGGAGTGGGTCCACTTTGGTCCCCAGCTCGGTGACGACCTGTCCGTTGACCGTCACCCGCCCCTGGCGGATCAGCTCTTCCGACTGCCGCCGGGAGGCGACTCCGGCGCGGGCCATCACCTTTTGTAATCGTTCCAACGTCGCTGCCATCTTGCTCCCGACCGGATGAAGATTTGGGAAAACCGTAAGCCGCCCACGAATTGGGCACAAGTGCGCAAATTCGGCCCAAAGTCTCCAACTCGCAAAGCCGGAGGTTTGCGCCACGGGGCGGGCAACGTCCGCCTAGGCGGACGTTGGGCCGCAAACCCGAAAGGGGCGACTTGAGCCGCCGTCATCTCTTGCGCTACACTGCGAGCGGCAACACCTCCGCCAGGTCGTTTTTGGCATCCCAATAGCCCAACTCAAAGAGATGCTGATGGTATTCCAGCTGGTAGTGGGTCATCAGGCCCACCGTCAAATAGTGATCCGGGGCGACAATGGCGATCCAGCGCAGGTTGGGGTAAAGTCCGGCTTCTTGCTCCCTTTTGAAAAGCAGGTAATCCAGCCAGACCGTTTGGTTGAGCATGGCGTCCAGGGCCGGTTCAAAGGCGTTCCACAATTCCTGGGCGATGATCAACAGTTCCTGGTCAATGTCGGTGATATAACCGGGCCGCTCAAAGGTGTGCAAAGGCCGCTCCGGCCAGGGGATCATGGTCGCCATGACGATCTCGGTTGCGCCGATCTCCAATGCGCGGCGGAAAGGGGTGTTGGCCAACGTCCCGCCGTCCCAGTAGGGCACACCGTCTATCTCCGTCGGCCCGTACCACAGGGGGATGCTGAAGCTGGCCAAGATGTGCTCCAACCGCAGGCCGCCGGGGTCCCGATTGCTAAAATATTCTAATCGCGTGGTGTGGGCGTTCACCGCCGTCACATGCACCTCATAGGGCGCATCGGGGCCGTTGATCACCTCCGGGCGGAACCAGGGCCGCCCCCGCCACTTGGGAGATTCGCCCAACAAGGTTTTGGGCAGGGGGGAAAGGTCAAAGATATGGTCGCGGCGGCGGAGGACATTGTCCAGCAAGACATCGTCGGCCCGCATCTTTTGCACATCTTTGGTTTCCAGGTCCAACCAGCGCGATTTGAGGCCCCGCACCCCGATCCCCGATCCCAAGGCGGCAGCGTTGACCGCGCCCACCGAAGAGCCGACGATGACATCGGGCCGCCAGCCGACCTCCTCCAGGTATTCCAGCACGCCGATATGGTACGCTCCACGCCCCCCGCCGCCGGAGAGCACCAGGACTCGCTTGGAATTCTCCGGGCTTGCCATTTGCCTCCTCCTTTCCGCGCGATACCCTTGCGGCGATATTAGCACACTTTGGCCCTACCGTCAATTCCCCCGTTCCCCATTTGACATTTTCCCCTTTTGGACTATACTCTATCGGAATCCGATAACGAAAGCCGATACCATGCTCCAGGAATTGCTGCGTGGCTTTGTGCGCATCCATATTCTGTATCATGCCGGGCGGGAGCCGGTCTACGGTTTGTGGCTGATGGAGGAACTGGCCCATCACGGCTACGACCTCAGCCCCGGCACGCTGTACCCCATCCTGCACCGCATGGAGCGAGATGGGCTGCTGGCATCGGAGAGACGGTTGGTCGGCGGCCGCTGGCGGACCTACTATCACCTGACCCCTACCGGGCGCGAGACGCTGCGCCGGGTGCAGGACAAACTGCGTGAACTCACAGACGAGGTGCTATCCCCATGACTAAAAAACCTTCTGTATTACGTCGTTTCATTGACTTTTTCGGCCTGCGGCGGAGTATCGTCGTCCTGTTGACCATGGTCATCCTGGTCGGCCTGGGCGAAAAAATGGCCGAACGGTTCCTGCCGGTCTATCTGGTCGCCCTGGGCGGCACGGCGGTTTCGGTGGGATTGCTCAACGGCATGGACAACCTGTTGAGCGCGCTCTATTCCTTCCCCGGCGGCTATCTGAGCGACCGCCTGGGCTACAAACGGGCATTGATCCTCTTCAACCTGATCGCCATGTTCGGCTATCTGATCGTCATCTTTTTCCCCTATTGGCAGGCGGTCATCGTTGGCGCCGTATTCTTTCTCTCCTGGACGGCCATCTCCCTGCCGGCGACGATGGACCTGGTTTCGGTGGTGCTGCCCAAGAACAAGCGGACCATGGGGGTTTCGATGCACTCTTTGGTGCGGCGGGTCCCCATGGCCCTGGGGCCGGTTATCGGCGGGGTGATGATCCAGCGTTTTGGCAAAGTGGATGGCGTGCGGCTGGCCTTTATCGTGGCCTTTGTGCTGGGCGGTGTGTCGCTGGTCATGCAGCAACTGATGATAGAGGAAAAGGAGCGCCCCAAACGTGAGGCCGAAGCCAACCCCCGGCGGATGCTGGCCCAGATGAGTACAGCCCTGCGCAACCTGCTCGTCTCCGATATTCTGGTCCGCTTCTGCGAGCAAATCCCCTATGCCTTTGTCGTTCTATGGGCGTTGGAGGTCAATACCATCACACCGGTTCAGTTTGGCGTCCTGACCGCTATTGAGATGGTGACGGCTATGCTGGTCTACATCCCCGTCGCCTACCTGGCCGATAGGAGCACCAAAAAGCCCTTCGTGGTCATCACCTTTGGCTTTTTCACCCTTTTCCCGCTGGTGTTGCTCTTTTCCCACTCGTTCGAGGCGATGGTCGTCGCCTTTATCATCCGCGGTCTCAAGGAGTTCGGCGAGCCGACACGCAAGGCGTTGATCATGGACCTGGCCCCGGAGGGCAAGAAGGCGGGCATGTTCGGCGTCTACTATTTGATCCGCGATGTGATCGTCTCGGTGGCCGCTTTTGGCGGGGCCTTTTTGTGGAACATTTCCCCGGCGACCAACTTTTTGACCGCGTTTGCCTTTGGCCTGGCGGGGACGCTGTGGTTCGCCCTGCGGGGTCAGGACCTGGGGCGCAGCGAACCGGAGCCTGCCGCTTCCGTCTAAGATTTCGGGAATCTGCTCCGTCGCAGGCAGCTGCTGCTTGCATCGGATGCCGGGCAAGCACACGTGTCCGTTCGCGGACGGCCCGGATCTTTAGGGAAACCATGAACAAGCAAATCACGGATGCCTTGCGCCAAGTGATAGACCCAGAATTGGGGATCAATATCGTGGACTTGGGGCTGGTCTACCATGCCGAGATGGAGAAAGGGCAAGTGCGCGTCGCCATGACCCTGACGACACCCGGTTGCCCTTTGGCCCAACGCCTGACCGAAATGGCCGAGGCCGCCATCTGGCAGCACGTGCCCGGTGTGGAGGCGGTGGAAGTGCAGTTGGTTTGGACGCCTCCCTGGAACCCGGCCATGATGTCTGCCACGGCCAGAGAGCGATTGGGATACCACCGGGAACGTGAAGAATGAGAAAAAAGGCCCTCGCGTCTCCGCATCCTGGCGGTTCAAAGACCCAAACCATCCGTCCCTCGGAGACCTCCACCTCCGGTTTGACATCTCTGCGGACTTGGGCTACAATGGCCGCCTGAACCGCAATGTGAGGAGCATCAAAAATGAAACGAATGACCGGCGCCCAAATCCGCCAGAGTTTCCTGGACTTTTTCGCCAGCAAAGACCATCTGATCGTCCCCAGCGCATCGTTGATCCCGGTGGGCGATCCGACGCTGCTGCTGACCAACGCCGGGATGAACCAGTTCAAAAACTACTTCCTGGGCCTGGAGGAACCGCCCCACCCGCGCATCGCCGACGCCCAAAAGTGTATGCGCGTCTCCGGCCACCTCAACGACCTGGAAACGGTCGGTCCCTCCCCCTACCACCACACCTTCTTTGAGATGCTGGGCAACTGGTCCTTCGGCGACTATTACAAAAAAGAGGCCATCCGCTGGGCTTGGGAGCTGATCACCGAATGGTGGGGCATGGAAAAGGATCGCCTGTGGGCCACCATTTTTGAGGACGACGAAGGCGATCTCCCCACCGATGAAGAAGCCCGCGGCTACTGGCAAAGTGAAACCGACATCGCCCCCGATCACATCCTGGCCTTTGGCCGGGCGGACAACTTTTGGGCCATGGGGCCGGTCGGCCCCTGCGGCCCCTGCTCCGAGATCCACTACGACCGGGGGCCGGAGTACTGCGACAAGGCCGATGAGCCGGGCCACGTCTGCGCCGTCAACGGCGATTGTGCCCGTTTCCTGGAAATCTGGAACCTGGTGTTCATCCAGTATAACCGCGACGCCGAGGGGAACCTGGCCGACCTGCCCGCCCGCCACGTGGATACCGGCATGGGCTTGGAGCGCGTGACCGCCATCTCCCAGGGTGTAGTGGCCAACTACGATACCGACCTCTTCGCCCCCATTATGGCCCGCATCCAGGAGATGCTGGGTCACAGCGACGAGGAGCGGCAGGCCCACATCGTCCCCTACCGCGTCATCGCCGACCACGGGCGGGCCATCACCTTCCTGGTGGGCGATGGCGTCATCCCCGGCAACGAAGGTCGTAACTACGTCCTGCGCATGATCTTGCGCCGGGCGGCCCGCTTTGGCCGCAAAGTCGGCTTTACCGAACCGTTCCTGGGCGAGATCGCCCAGACGGTCATTGACGCCTATGGCGAACACTACACCGAACTGAAAACCCGCCGCGAATTCATCCTGAACATCATCCGCCAGGAGGAAGAACGCTTCCAGCGGACGCTGGACGTGGGCCTGGCCCTCCTGGACGAGATCATGGCGGCCCTGAAAGCAAAGGGCGAAACGGTCATCCCCGGCGAGGAAGCCTTCCGCCTGTACGACACCTTTGGCTTCCCCCTGGACCTGACCCGCGACGTGGGCGCAGAGCACGGCTTTACCGTAGACGAGGAGGGCTTCCGGGCGGCGCTGGAGGAGCAGCGGGCGCGGGCGCGGGCTGCCCAGCAATTCACCACCACCGACACCGCCAACCTGGAGGTGTACGCCCAACTGGCCGAAACCCTGCGCAGCCAGGGGCGGTTGGGGCCGGACGGCGTGGAACACCCCTACGACCGCTTCCTGGAGCTGGAAACGGTCGTCCTGGCCATCCTGCGCGACGGCAAACCGGTTCAGCGGGCCAAAGAAGGCGACCGGGTAGAAGTCGTCTTGGCGGCGACGCCCTTCTACGTGGAAAGCGGCGGTCAGGTCTCCGATACCGGCGTCCTGGCCAACTACCGCGAAGGGGAAGAAACGCCCCGCTGGATGATTGAAGTAGAAGATATGCGCCGCCCCGTACCCGGCCTCATCGTCCACGTGGGCAAAGTGACCCTGGGGCGGCCCCAGGTGGAGGACCCGGTGTGGGCCATCGTGGACGCCGAACGGCGCATGGACATCGCCCGCAACCACACCGCCACCCACCTGCTCCACGGCGAACTGCGCTACATCCTGGGCGAACACGTCCAGCAGGCCGGTTCCCTGGTCGCCCCGGACCGCCTGCGCTTTGATTTCACCCACGGGGCCATGCTCACCCAGGATGAATTGGACGCCATTGAGCAATCGGTCAACGACGCCATCCTGGCCAACTACCCCCTGGAGATCAGCACCACCAGCTACCGGGAAGCCGTAGAGTCGGGGGCCATTGCCCTCTTTGGCGAAAAGTACGGCGACCGGGTGCGCGTCGTCAGTATCGGAATGCCCGGCGAACCGTTCAGCAAGGAGCTATGCGGCGGGACCCACGTCTACCAAACCGGCGAGATCGGCCTTTTCCGCATCATTTCCGAAGGGAGCGTGGGCGCAGGCGTGCGGCGCATTGAAGCCGTCACCGGGCGGGCCGCCCAGCAACTGGTCCAACGCCGCCTGGGGGTGCTGGATGCTGCCGCCACCCACCTGGGCGTCCAGCCGGAGGAGGTGGACCGGGCGGTGCTGCGCCTGCTGGGCGAACTCCACGACCGCCAGAAAGAGATCGCCGAATTGCAACGGGAACTGGCCCGCCTGGAACTGGAGGGCCTGCTGCAACAGGTCCAGACGGTGGAGGGCGTCCCGGTCCTGGCCGCCCGCGTCCAGGCGGCCAATGCCGAGACCCTGCGCGAAATGACCGATTGGGTGCGCGACCGTCTCGGCTCCGTCGTCATCGTTCTGGGAGCCGTCATCCGCGAAAAGCCCAGTCTGGTCGCCGCCGTCACCCAGGACCTGGTGGAACGGGGCCTCCACGCCGGGAAACTGGTCAAAGAGGTGGCCCGCGTCGTAGGCGGCGGCGGGGGCGGTCGGCCCACCCTGGCCCAGGCCGGGGGGCGCGACCCCAGCCGCCTGGACGAGGCCCTGAACCTGGTCCCCAAACTGGTAGCCGATGTGGTCTCCCAGAACCCGGCGTAAAAAAGGTGCGTCCGCCGCGGCTCCCCGCTATGTCAGCGTGGTGGAGCCGGGGACGACGACCCTGCGCCTCCTGGTCACCGAGGTCCAAAAAGAGGGAGCCGTCGTCTGGGGCTGGGCCGAAGGGCCGGGGCTGGATGACGGTGTGGACGTGGCCGCCTGGCAGGCCGCCTGTGCCAAAATCCAATCCCAGGCGGAGCGGATGGCCCAGGATCGGGCCGGGTTTTGGTTTCTGCCCGATCAGATGCTGGTCGGGCTGCCGGCTTCCCAATTGCGAGGCCGGGGTTGGCCCGTCGTCCAGCGGCGGGCACGGCCCGAACGGCCCATTGAGGAAGGAGAACTGACGGCTCTGCTGGAAAGGGGCCTGCGCCTGGCCGTCAACCGCCTGGCCGACGTAGCGGACGCAGGCGGTTCCGCTTCGCCCTGGCTGCTGATAGATGCCGTGGTGGTGGAACTGACCGTGGACGGCCACGGCGTCACCGACCCGGTCGGCTTTCGCGGGCGGGAGATGGGCGCCACCGTGTTCGCCGCCCTGGCCCCGGAGGAGGTCATCCGTGCCTGGGGGCTGGTGGCCCGCGAGCTGGAATTCTCCACCCTGACCCTGACCGCCGGGCCGTTGGCCCTGGCCGGAACCTGTGCCGCACCCCAGGGCCTCCTGTTGGATGTAGGCGGGGCGACCACCGACCTGACCTGGTGCAAAGGCGGTCGCCCCGTGATGCTGGATACGCTGCCCCTGGGCGGCGACGCGCTGACCGCCGCCCTGCGGCGCAAGTGGAACCTTTCCCACGACCGGGCCGAGCGGTTGAAGCGGGCCTACGCCGCCGGGCGGCTGGGCGAAAAAGGCCGCGCCCAGGTCCTGGAGACGCTGGCCCCGGTGCTGCAAACCTGGCGGGACCGGACCGAAGCCGCTCTGGCCCGCATGAACAGCGACGCGCCGCTCCCCCAACGGCTCCACCTGCTGGGCGGGGGTGCGGCCCTGCCGGAAATGGCCGATGCCGTCCGCTCTCTGGCCTGGAGCCGGGAGCTACATTTTGTGCGCTACCCCCAGCTGCTCCGCTTGCGGCCCACCGACGTGGCAGGGGTGGTCAACCGCACCGAACTGGGGCGGCAGCCGGGGGACGTGACGGCGTTGGCCCTGGCCGCCTGGGGAGCGCGGCAACACCGCCCCCCGGACCGGCCCCAACGCATCTTGAACGAACTGTGCCGCATCTGAAAGGGGCGGTTCCAAAAACCTGAACCGCGAAGGCGCAAAGGACGCAAGGGAAAAAGTAAAAAAACCTTCGCGCTCTTGGCGTCTTGGCGGTTCCAAAACCTGAACCGCAAAGGCGCAAAGGACGCAAGGGAAAAAGTAAAAAACCTTTGCGCTCTCGGCGCCTTGGCGGTGCAAAACCTGAACCGCAAAGGCGCAAAGGACGCAAAGGAAAAGTAAAAAAACCTTCGCGCTCTTGGCGTCTTGGCGGTTCCAAAAACCTGAACCGCGAAGGCGCAAAGGACGCAAGGGAAAAAGTAAAAACCTTCGCGCTCTCGGCGTCTTGGCGGTTCAAAAATCGGACGGTTATGCAACAAGTCATCTATCTCCAAGTTGAAGACGACCTACCCGCCATCCGCGACCT
>CAZQKE010000015.1:0-25156 GCA_964593865.1 uncultured Anaerolineaceae bacterium
GGACCAGAGGCGGTTGCTCCCCGCCACTGCGCAGCCCCCCAGGGGACAGGTGGCGCACTGCCCGTCGCAACCGTTTCCCAACACCCGCAAGTAGCCCCGGCGGGTCAGATCGTCCAGCATGGCCTCCACCATCTCCGGGGAGACGCCCAATTGCCCGGCCAAGTCCCGGAGGCTGTGGATGCCGCCGTCGGCGACCGATTTCAGCAATTCTTCCAGCATGGTTCTCGTTCCGTGCCGTGTCTCCGTGGGGCTAAAGCCGACTCCCCACCTGGTAGGTCACGATGCCGCCCAGCAGCGAAATGGTCAGCAGCAACCCCAGGCTGAACAGGGTCCACCGCCAACTCCCCGTCTCCTGGCGGATGACGGCCACCGTCGCCACACAGGGGATGAACAGCATCTGGACGACCAGGAAGGCCAGGGCTGCCGTCGGGGTGAGGGCGGCGGCCAGTGCCGTTTCCAGGCTCGTCGCCCCGTCGCCGAAAAGGATGCTCAGGGTGGCGATGGAGTTCTCTTTGGCGACGAAACTGGTCAGCAGGGCGACCATCATCCGCCAGTCCAGGCCCATCAAAGCCCCCACGGGAGCCAATGCCCGGCCCACGGCGGCCAGGTAGCTGGTTTGGATGTCACCGTGGGGCAGGGTGGAGAGAGACCAGACGACGACCGACATGAGCAGGATCAGCGTCCCCGCTTTGCGGAGAAATTCGGTGCTATTTTGCCACACCTGCAAGCCGATGGTCCGCAGGTTGGGGCGGTGATAGAGGGGCAGTTCCATGATAAAGGCGGCCCGTTCTCCCCGCAGCACGATCTTGTTGATCAGCACGCCCAGGACGGCCAGCACGGTCAGGGAAAGGGCCACCAATCCCCAGGCCACCAGGGCGGCTTGCTTGAAGAAGATGGGGGTGAGGAAGACCAGAACCGTCATCCGTGCCGCACAAGGGACCAGGGGGGCCAGCAGGATGGTCAGCAGCCGCGCTCGCCGCGAATCGATGATGCGTGTGCCCATCACTGCCGGGACGTTGCAGCCAAAGCCCAAAAAGAGGGGCAGGAAGCTTTTGCCGTGGAGGCCCATCAGGTGCATAAAGCGGTCCATGACGTAGGCGGCGCGGGCCATATAGCCCATATCCTCCAAAAAGGCCAGCACCGTGAAAAAAATGACCAGGATGGGCAGAAAAGTGATGACCATTCCCATCCCGCCGAGGATCCCGTCCACCACCAGCCCTTGCAACCAACCCGGCGCACCGGCCAGCCAGGCGGAGGCCAGGTCGGCGAGGGAGCCGATCACATAGGTATCCAGCAGGTTTTGCAACGGCGTGCCGATGGTAAAGGTTAGCCAAAAGATCACCCCCAGGATGGCGGCCAGGATGAGCAGCCCCCAGAGGGGATGGGTCGCCCAGCGGTCCAGCCGCTCGGTGCGGGTGATCTGTCCGGCACGGGGGCGCGTCACCGCTGCCCGGATCATGCGTCCTACCCAGTCGTAGCGACCGCTGGCCACGGCCAGCACCGCGTCCTCGTGGGCCATGAGGATTTTGTGGACCTGCTCCCAGCGGTCGGGGGGCAGGCATTGGTCGCGCATCATGGCCGTAATTTCGCCGTCGCCCTCCAGGAGTTTGAGGGCCACCCACCCGCTGGGGTACGGCTCCGGTACGCAGTCGGCGATGAGGGCGTGGATGGCTTCCAACACCTGGCGGTGGTCGTCGCGGATTTCGGGCAGGTGGGGGTGGTATTCGATCTCGCCCCGCGCCAGGCGGTCCACCGTTTCGACCAGTTCGCGGAGGCCCCTGTTTTTGGAAGCGGTCATGGGCACAACCGGCACGCCCAGGGCGGCTTCCAGGACGCGGGGTTCGACGCGCATCCCCTCCTCGGCGGCCACGTCCACCATGTTCAGCCCGACGACGACCTTTTGGGCCAGGGGCAGCAGCTCGGCCACCAGGTACAGGTTGCGCTCCAAGGAGGCGGCGTTGACCACGGCGATCACCACGTCGGGCCGCTCTTTGATGATGTAATCGCGGGCGATCACCTCTTCCGGCGAGTTGGCCGTCAGGCTGTAGGTCCCCGGCAGGTCCACCAGGCGGATGGTCGTCCCGTTGTGGTGGTAGACGCCGGTTTTCCGCTCAATGGTTTTGCCCGGCCAATTGCCCACATGCTGACTCAGGCCGGTCAGCAGGTTGAAGACGGTGGATTTGCCCACGTTGGGTTGCCCGGCCAGGGCGACGGTCAACGTTGTCCCGTCGTCCGGCTCGGTGGTGGGTTGTTGTTCCTTGCCGGGCAGGTTGCAATGACCGGCCATCACTCGGTCTCCGGGCGGCTGACCAGGATCTTGGCCGCTTCGCCCCGGCCCAGGGCTACCCGCGTATCGCGTACGTTGACGATGATGGGGCCATGCCCGTAATTTTGTACCACTTGCAGCCGGGCGCCCGGCGTAAAGCCCAGGGAGGCCAGGCGGCTCAAAAAGTTGTGCCCCCCTTGCATCTTTTGAATCTGCACGGTTTCGCCGCTTTTGACGGCGCTGAGGGTCGTCCCGTTCTTTGGCGTCGGCTTCAAAGTCATGGGTCTCCTTCCTTTTGGGTGCGACAATCGGCGCAGTAACCGGTCAGCTCCACTTGGGCGGCAGCGATCTCAAATCCGTAGGCCGCGCCGATCTGTCGGGCAGCTTGGGCAAAGGCATCGCCGTCTACCTCAATCACCCGCCCGCAGCCCAGGCAGACCAGGTGCGAGTGTTCGTCTTGCCCGTCCAACTCGTAGTGATGGTGTTCGCCGTCCAGGTGCAGCTCCCGCACCACTCCCGCTTCCTTGAGGACGCTCAGGGTGCGGTAGACGGTGGACAGGCTCAAGCGGGCATCCCGCCGTCGCCCCCGTTCGTAGATTTCGCCGGCGTCCAGGTGGCCGTGGGCCTGGGCCAAAATGTCCAGGACCAGGCGGCGTTGGGGTGTGATCCGCTTGCCTTGCGCCCGCAGGCGTTGTTCGTGGAGTGTGACCGGGTTGTTCATCGTTCCTTGCAATTGCAAATCATTCTCATCTGGGGGGATTATACCCGACGGGGGAAAAGTTGTCAACGGTGTGTGGGGATCGGGACAGGGCAGGTGCATTTCCATCCTTGCCGCCGGTTTCACCGCGGGGATGCCGCGGGCGCGGAGAGGAGCCAAAGTCAACCGTTCCTCGGCGTGCTTGCATCTTGGCGGTGTGAAATTTGGGGAATGCCCTTGCCCTGGGATCGGGATTTGCTTTTGGCGGCGTTTTGTGGCAAAGTATCGTCAGAAGTGGACCGATCCCCGGCTCAGCGCCGAGGGTGTGTTTTGCCCTCCCCCTCCCCATGGACCGTCGCAGGCAGGCCGGGTGGGGGGAGAAGGGCTTGGCCGTCCGTGAATGTGGCCGGATGCACGGGTGGGCCGGGCGTAACGGTCGGGATGTGGTTTGGGGGGAGAGATGAAGCGTACCGGGGGTTCCTTTGATCCGCGCCGACATCGGCGGCAGACGCAATCCCGCTTGGTCGCCGGGGGGATGTTGCTCCTGCTCATCCTAGGCGGAGCATTGGTTTGGCTTCTTTACGGCGGGGCGGCGGCTTTGAGCGCGGTTGTTTGTCTGCTGGCCGCGGGGGGAATCGCCGCTTTGTTGTGGTTCATCCTGGCTTTGATTGAGAGGTGGGTGGGCGAGGAGGAGCCGTGAGTTGGCTGCGGAGTGCTAGCGGCTGCCGGGGGGGATCAGGGATTGCCAGTACTCCGGTGGGTGGGCGACGACGATGACGCGGTGTGAGTTGCCGGGCCATTCATAAGGCCAGCATGTGACCAAAGTCAGGCGTTCGTCATCGGTGGGCATGATCCATTGGGCGTTTTTCCTCCGCACGTGGAGGGGCATTCCCGCTTCTTTTAGGATATATTTTTCGGTGACGATGTAGGGGTAAACGGTGTCGCCGACATACAAAAAGATCTCATCGCCGGGGTTCAGGTCAACTACGTAGCGAAAGACCTTGCCTTTGATGTTGTGGTGGCCGGAGAGCACCACGTTTCCTCCGTGGCCGGGTAGGGCCGAGTTCATGTGCCAACCGGCTGCGTTGGCGGGCACTTCCCATTCCGCTTTCATCACTCCGTCGCGGTCCACCATGGCCCACCCCATGGGCACAACCGGCGCGTCCAGGCCGATGGCCGGGGCGACGATGCGTGTGGGAGGCTGCTCGGCGGGGAGCCAGGGGGTGGGGCTGGGCGTTGCGGTCGGGGTGGGCCGGAAGGCGGTGGGGTGGGGCGTGGGGGTGTCGGGCGGTACGGTCCACGCGGGCAGCAGATCCGGCGTCGGGGCGGCGTCGGAAGGGGCAACCGTGGGAGGGATGGTGGGCGGTGGCGACGGCTCGGCGGCGGGGATCGGTGTGGGGGTCGGCGGTGCGACGGTGACGGCCAGCACGACGGCTCCTGCCTCGGTGATCTGCGGTTCCGGTGGCCGGTGGAGACGCGACCACACCCCCCAGCCGATCCCGACCAGGATCAAGGTGATGCCGAGAAAGATCATGCTTTGGGATAGAAACGGAATCTTTTTCATGATACGGTTATCCCGTCAATGCATTTACCCCGGTGGGAGTATATCTCCCTTGTGTTGCTCTTGTCAAGTCCCGGCGAGTCTGGTATAATTTGATCGCTTTTTTCGCTGCCGGAAGAATTCTAGCAAAGGAGGTGGAACCGATGTCCGTCAATCTTACGTTTCACGGCCATGCCTGTTTTCATGTGACCGTCGGGGATACGTCGTTGCTCATTGATCCTTTCCTGACCGGTAACTCTCTGGCCGATGTCCGTGCCGATAAAGTTCAGGCCGACTATATTCTGGTCTCCCACGGACACGGTGATCATGTGGGCGATACCGTCGCCATTGCCAAGCGGACGGGGGCGATGGTGATTGCCAATTTTGAGATTACCAACTGGTTGCAGGGCCAGGGGGTGCAGAATGTCCATCCCCTTCACATCGGCGGGGGGTTCAACTTTCCCTTTGGTCGGGTGCAGCTGACCATTGCGCATCATGGTTCCTCCATGCCCGACGGGAGCTACGGTGGCAATCCTGCCGGTTTCCTGCTGACGTTGGAAGGCAAGAGGATCTATCATGCTTGCGATACCGGGTTGTTTTATGACATGAAGCTGATCGGCGAGGGCGGGCTGGATGTTGCTATTTTGCCCATTGGGGATAATTTTACGATGGGGCCGGAGGATGCCTTGCGGGCGGTCAAGTTGCTGGAGCCAAAGGTGGTGATTCCCATCCATTACAACACCTTTGACGTCATTCGTCAGGACCCCGACTCTTTTGCTTCCCGTGTTGAGGCCGAGACGGCGGCCCGATGTGTGGTGCTCCGACCGGGGCAGAGCTACCGGGTGTAGGCGGTCCGAGGGCGAATCCCCCTGTAAGGTCCGACTTGTTTGGAGCGGGTTGCGGCTTGTCATGCGATCTGTTTGAGGATCGCTTCTTGCCGTGCCCACATGATCGCTTTTTCCTCCTGTGTGGTGTGGTCGTAGCCCAGCAGGTGCAAGACACCGTGGACGATGAGCAGGGCCAATTCCTCCTCGGTGGAGTGGCCCTGCTCCGCAGCCTGGGCGACGGCACGGGGGTAGGAGACGATGACATCCCCCAGGTAATTTCCTGCCTCCGGTGCAGAGACAAACTTTTCCGTTTCTTCCTGGGCGCCAAAAGCCAGTACGTCGGTGGGGGCATCCACATCCCGGAACTCGCGGTTGAGTGAGTGGATGCCTTTGTCGTCGGTGATCACCAACGTTACATCTCCCGTCGTGCCCTCATGGCGCAAGGCGGCTTCCACGACCGCGCGCAGCTTCTCGGCGGTGAGGGTTTGGGCGAAAGCCGGTGCGATCTGGACGTCAATCTCGGCGGTCATACTTCCTGCTCCTGTCCGTCGGGGCCGATCACCTTGACCGGCTCCGGGTACTTGACGCGGGGGTGGAATACCCCTTTGAGCACGCTCAGGAAAGCGGCCCGGATTTCGGTCAGATCGCGCAGGGTCAGGTCGGAATCGTCTAGCTGGCCCGAATCGAGGCGCGATTTGACCGTTTCGGCGATCATCTGCTCAATCTCTTGTACGGAGCCGGGTTGGTCGCTGCGGATGCGGGCCTCGCAGGCGTCGGCCAACATGAGGATGGCCGTTTCGCGGCTTTGGGGTTTGGGGCCGGGGTAGGTAAAGTCTGCCGGGTCTACCTTTTCCCCTGTCTTTTCTGCTTCTCGGAGGGCCATGCGGTAGAAAGCCAACGTCATGCCCGTCCCGTGGTGTTCGGGGATGAAGGCTCGGACGGCGGTCGGCAGGTGGTATTTTTCGGCCAGTGCCAGTCCGTCGGTCACATGGCTGATGATGATCTGGGCACTGGTACGGGGGTCCAACCGGTCGTGGGGGTTGATGTTGCCCACCCGATTTTCGGTGAAAAAGTAGGGACGCAGCGTTTTGCCGATGTCGTGATAGTAGGCTCCGACGCGGGCCAGTAGGCCGTCGGCTCCGATCCGTTCGGCGGCTTCTTCGGCCATGTTGGCTACCAGCAAGGTGTGATGGTAGGTCCCCGGTGCTTTGAGCAACAGCTGGCGAAAGAGGGGATGGGTGGGGCGGGAGAGTTCCATCAATTGGAAGGGAGTGGTGATGTCCAACAGTGCGCTCAGGGCGAAAAAGGAGGCCAGGGCGATGCTGGTTGCCACTCCACCGGAGACAAGGCCCACCGAGGCATTGATGCCCACTTTGACCATGTCCTGGTCCGGGTTGAGTAGGCCGAAAAGGAGGATGACCACGGCGTTGAGCAAGGCGACCGAAAGCCCTGCCCGTAGGAAGGCTTTGAGCCGTTCCCCTTGGCCCAGGCTCAGCGCGCCCATCAGCGTTCCGATCAGCAAGTAGGCCGAGAGCTCCAACGAGCCGCCGGAGATGTAGCCTCCTACCATGCTGACGACGACGCCCAATGCGATGCCCAGGGCCGGGCCGAAGAGGATGCTCAGGATCATGGACAGGGCGGGTAGGGGATAGAGGTAGGGGATGACGGTTTCCGAAAAGGAAACCATCAGTTTGCTCAGTATGACAAAGAGGGCCACCAGGCCGAAGGTCGTGACCGCTGCCCTCCCTTGGGACCAGAGGGTCGGTTTGAGGCGGAAGATGAGTAGCTCTAGCAGCAAAGTGATGACCAGGGCGAAGGCGATGGCGCCGGCGACCGCTTCCCAGCGGACGGCTTGTTGGCGCAGGCCAAAGTGTTCCAGGGCCTCAATGTCCACATCGCGGACCAAGCTGCCGGCGCGGACGATGGCTTCGCCCTTTTGGAAGGTGACGGTGACCGGTGGGGTGTTCTCTCTGGCCTGTTGGCGGGCCTCTTCGGTGCGGGCGGCGTTGAAAAAGGTGTTGGCCGTCACCAGGCCGCCGGCGATGGCTTCGACGACGGCAGCCTGTTCGTCGCTCATGCGGGTACTGATCAGAGTCGGCAGGCTGCGGCGGACGCTTTCCACCTGGCTTTCTTTGATCTCTTTGGCCATCGCCTGGATCAGTACCCGTACCGTTTCTTCCTTGACGCTCTGCCACTGGCTTTCGCTCAGGGCCAGGGTTTGGCTGATGACGGCGGGGGAAAGGTCCAGGTCGGGGATGGCGGCGATCCAGCGGATCTTGTCTTTCGGCGAGGCGTAAGGGTCTTCGCGAACGGTGCTGATGTAATCCAGGATTTGGCGGGCGCGGACCTCCTGCTGGCGGGCGACGGAGGCATCGGGCCGGTCGTAGATGTCGGGGACGGAGGCGGCTTGGGCTTCCTGGGCTTGGCGGGTGCGGATTTCGCTTTCGTAGGTTAGGTCGTAGGGGGCCAAGATGTCCTCGGTGCTGACGTCGCCTACTTCTAGGATGACTTGGTTGGAGGGCAAAAAGTCAAAGAGCAGCACTGCGCTGAGGACGGCGGCCATCAGCACGCCCAGGATCACGGCCCGCACCCGATCCCAGCGGTCTAGGGGGGCGAAACGGGCTTCTCCCCGCCGCTCTAGGGCATTGTCCAGCATCGGAGGCTATCCGGCCAGCAGCTCGCGCACGACCTGGTTGACCAGCCGCCCATCGGCCCGCCCGCGGAGATGGGCCATGAGGGGCTTCATCACTTTGCCCATGTCTCGCGGTCCGGTGGCCCCTACTTGGGCGATCACGCGGCGGGCTTCGGCTTCTATCTCTTCCCGGCTCAACTGTTGGGGTAGATAGGCTTGCAGGATGGCCAGCTCGGCTTCTTCGCGCTCCACCAAGTCCTGTCGCCCGCCTTTGCGGAACTCGGCGATGGATTCGCGGCGCATTTTGGCCTGTTTGGCGATCAAGGCCAGGATGTCGTCGTCGTCCAGTTGGACGCGCCGGCCTTTGTTGTCCAGCTGGGTTTCTGCCTGTTTGATGGCGGCGATAACGGCCCGGATCGTTGTCTTGCGGATCTCATCTTTTTGGCGCATGGCTTCTTTGAGATCGGCTGTCAGTTGTTCTCGCAATCCCATGGTTCTCCTCCTTCGCTCTTGGGCGGAGACATTGTATACCACACGGCCTCTGGCGTCAAGCCGGTTCCGTCTTCTGTCAAAGGGGCGGGTTGGGCAGACGCGTTTACAAGGTTTTGCACCGCAAAGGAGTGCGTCGGGGAGCGGTGGATCTCGCGCCGTTTCTCTCCACACCTTTGGCATCTCTGCGGTGGAAGCGGTGGCGGGGGTGGTGGATGCCGGGCAGGCCGGACTTGAGTGTGGTTGAGATCGCCTGTGTTGCGTGAGCAGGGAAAACCGCGGTTGGGCCGTCCACGAATGGGACACGAATACACGAATGCACGAATGCACGAATGCGCCCGGCCCGGTGGCGCAGGTCTTCGGATTTGCGAAGAAGCCGTGGTTGGGCCGTCCACGAATGGGACACGAATACACGAATACACGAATGCGCGAATGCACGAATGCGCCCGGCCCGGTGGCGCAGGTCTTCGGATTTGCGAAGAAGCCGTGGTTGGGCCGTCCACGAATGGGACACGAATGCACGAATGCGCGAATGCGCCCGGCCCCAGGTCCCAGAGGCGCGATTTGAGTCGCCGCTCTTGGGGTGCGCTTGCCCGGCGGTCCGGATTTGACAGGTTGGCCCTTCTGGTGTATACTGCTTTGCGGTGTTGGGGCAAAGATGCCGTCAACCCAAGCCGGAGTGGCGGAACAGGCAGACGCGCGCGACTCAAACTCGCGTGAGGGTGACCTCTTGTGGGTTCGATTCCCACCTCCGGCATCTGTAGCTTCTGGGGGGAGCGCAGCAACCCCCCGTCCCTTTTCCAGCCGCTCGTGACGATGCGGCTGAATTTCTATTGGGGGCATTGCGCGGAATGGACGATACGCAACAGAAACGGGTGTGGATCTTTGTTGTTGCTTTGGTTGCCCTGGGTTTTATCGCCGGGGTGGGGCTGGGTCTGCTCCTGGGTTGGGTTGTCTGGCCGGTTCGCTATTACGATACCTCTATTGCCGAGCTGGCCCCCGAATACAAGGAAGAGTATACCGTTCTTGTGGCTTCGGCTTATGCCCTGGACGGCGATCTGGAAAAAGCCCGGGCACGGCTGGCCCGTTTGGAAGTGCCCAATTTGGATTTGTGGGTCAAGGATTTGACCGACCGCTACATTGACGAAGGGCAAGATCAAGCCGACATTCAGGCGTTGGTTGAGCTGGCCCATGGCCTAGGGGTGGATACGCCGCGTATGGCCGCTTATCGGGCTACGGCTACCCCACGACCGACGCCTTTGCCTTCACCCACGGCTACTCCCGCCCCTACCAACACTCCACCTCCTGCCGATACTCCTGCGCCTACCGCCGTCCCCACCGATACCCCTATCCCGCCCACGACGGCGCCGACCAACACCCCATTGCCCCCACCGACCGATACACCCAAGCCGACCGTTCCCCCGACCGACACTCCGCTGCCCAAGCCGACCAAGACTCCTTCGCCTACCGCCGTGCCCAAACCGACAAACACTCCGCCTCCGCCGACCAACACACCCAAACCGGCCACCCAATGGACATGGTCGGCCCGCTTGGTCGGTCCGGGGGAGGATGGACAAGGGTGTGATTATGGCAACTTGCAGATCCGTGTGACCGTGGTAGATGCCAACGGCAATCAGCTGGGCGGTGTATGGGTGTATGACAAATATTCCCAGCAGTACCAGGTGACGGGCAATGTTGATTCCCCGGAGTGGGGGCCGGGCGAGACCAAGTTTGAGTATGGGATCGGCGGTGGTGGTAGTTTATGTATCGCTTCGGGGCAGGGGGGCGGTTGTATCAGTGATTTCACGCGGGATATGCCTTGCTACTACACCCCGCCGGTGGCCGATATGTTTGCTTCCGGTTATTGTGACAAGTGCTGCGAGCCTGGTATTAGCCAGGATCGGTGTGCTCAGCGCATTGCGGAAGGCTCATGCTTTGGATCGGGGGCGGGCCACTATTCCTGGCGCGTTGTGTTCAAACGCAACTGGTAGGGGCTTGCTTTGCCGGGCCGGCTTGTCGCTTTGATGCGTGAGGCATGAGCAAGCGTGCGCTTTCCGGTGCTCTCGTTGCCCTGGCCGTGGCAGCCGGTCTGGGGGCGGGGTTGTTTTACACTTGGATTGTGGATCCCATCGAGACCGGTTCTTCCCCCGATTCCCTCTACATTGGGGATAAACTGGTCTACTTGACCGTTATCGGTGACCTGTATGCCTATGAAGGGGATTTGGAAGAAGCGCAGGCTCGCCTGGCCCTCTTGGACGTTCGGGCCGATGGCCCTACCCTGGCGTCTTTGATCGAACAGTATCTGGATGGCGGCGGTGCACCGGAAGATGTCCGCAATCTGGCCCGTCTTGCACAGGACCTGGGGGCCAGCGGCGGCGTTCTGTTGGTCTTTGGGCCGCCGCCCACACCGACGACCGTCGTTCCCACCGTTACTCCTACGCTCAACCCCCTCGTCTCTCCCACCCCCTTGCCCACGGCTACGCCTTTGCCGGCGTTCCGCCTTGTGGAACGGACCGCCCTCTGTGCCGAGCCGCAACAGCCGGGTCGCATTCGCGTTTGGGTGATGGACCGGGCCGGCGCCGAGATGGCCGGGGTGGAGGTTTCCGTCTCCTGGGCCGAAGGGCAGGATCATTTCTTCACCGGTCTCCGCCCGGAAATGGGGCTTGGCTACGGTGATTTTGAGATGCAACCCCGCGTTGTTTATGATGTCACTTTGGCCGGCGTGGACGCCGAGACGGCGCAGGGGTTGAGCGCAGCTCTGGGGGCGCGAACCTGCCCAAGCGGCACGGTTGCCCTGGATTGGCGGTTGATCTTTCAGGAATCGCCCTAGGGGGAGGATGAGGTTGCGGTGTTTTTCTGCTCCCGACCGGGGTGGTTCACCTTTGCGGAAGGAGTGTGGGGTATGATGCGTTTGACCAGGGTGCGATCTGCGCTCCGGGAGCACGACTTGGATGCCTTGCTTATCGGTCAGGCCCAGAATCGCCGTTATCTTTCCGGCTTTACCGGTTCGGCGGGTTGGCTGCTTATCACTGCGGAGCGGGCGGTGCTGGCCACCGATTTTCGCTATTACGAACAGGT
Organism: uncultured Anaerolineaceae bacterium; assembly: GCA_964593865.1. Lineage (GTDB taxonomy): Bacteria > Chloroflexota > Anaerolineae > JAAYZQ01 > JAAYZQ01 > CAZQKE01. The sequence goes on from CAZQKE010000015.1 coordinate 11,530, forward strand.
GAGGCGTCAGGCACCCCATTGGGAGTTGGCCAAGATCACGACCAAGTTTACCGATTTGTTACCCGATCTGGTGGATGAGCTGGGGATCGGGCGATTGGGTTTTGAGAGCGAGCATGTCACCGTTGCCCAGTTGGATTCTTTCCGCAAGGTGACGGAGGGGGTCGAGTGGTTTCCCCTTGAAAAGACGGTTGAGCGGTTGCGGATGGTCAAGGATGAGGCCGAGATAGAGGCTTTGCGCCGGTCGGCGGCGTTGAACGATGCCGCGTTTTCCCATCTGCTGGCGGTGATTGAGCCGGGCATGACCGAGCGGCAGGTAGCCTGGGAGATTGAATCCTACATGCGCACCCACGGTGCGGAAAAGGTGGCCTTTGATCTGATCGTAGCTGCCGGGCCGAACGGAGCGTTGCCCCATGCCCGCCCCGGCGATCATGTCATCGGCGAGGGCGAGCCGATTGTGATTGATATGGGGTGTATCTTGGAGGGGTATTGCTCCGATATGACCCGCACCATTTGTCTGGGACGGCCTGATGCCAAGTATCTGGAGGTTTGGAACCTGGTTTTGCAGGCCCAGGAGGCGGCCTTGCGGGGCATCCGTGCCGGGATAGATGGCGTTGAGGCCGATGCTTTGGCCCGCACGGTGATCGAAGAGGCGGGGTATGGCGATTATTTCGGCCACGGTTTGGGCCACGGCGTGGGGCTGGCCGTCCATGAAGGCCCTCGTGCTTCTAAGCTATCCGAGGATACTTATGAGGCGGGGATGTCGTTGACCGTAGAACCGGGCATTTACTTGCCGAACGAGTTTGGCGTCCGCATTGAGGACCTGGTTGTCATCCGCGAGGATGGGGTGGAAAACTTGACCCATTCGCCCAAAGAGCCGGTGGTGGAGGTGTAGCGGGGGGAATCATGCCCGAAAGGCGACGGCCTATCCGCGTCCTCGTGGCCGATGATCATCCCGTGGTGCGGGAAGGGTTCAGTGCCATTGTGGATGTGGAGGATGATATAGAGGTCGTGGGCCAGGCCGCCGACGGTTTGGAGGCGGTGCGCTTGGCACGGGAGCTGCGGCCCGATGTGGTGTTGATGGACCTGGTGATGCCTCGCATGGACGGCGTGGCTGCCATTGAGGAGATTCGCGCCGCTTTGCCGGAGACTCATGTCCTGATTTTGACGACCTATGCCGACGATGAGCACATTATGGCCGGGATCAGGGCGGGGGCGCGGGGCTATTTGCTCAAAGATGCCCTGCCCGATGAACTGGTTCAGGCCATTCGCGTTGTGGCCCAAGGGGGATCGCAATTGCAGCCGGTTGTTGCTGCCCGCGTGTTGGATAAGCTCACCGCCCTGATGGATGGTGAGGAGCCGGATCGTGCTCCTTCTCGGCCCTTGCTCACCGAGCGGGAAGAGGAGATTTTGTCTTTGCTGGCGGAAGGGGCGCGCAACCGAGATATTGCCGCGGCTTTGTTTATTTCCGAGCGGACGGTCAAGGTCCATATTGCCAATTTGATGGACAAGTTGGAAGCAAAAACCCGCACCGAAGCTGTGGCGCGGGCTATTAAACTGGGCCTTTTGGATTTGTAGGTGGTGGGTGGCCCTCCTTACCCTCCGCTGCCTTGAGCGAGTTTAATTGAGCGTGGGTTCCAGCACCGGTTCAAGGGTGGGGGAGATGGTCGGTTCCATCTCCTCCAACGCAATGGCCGTGCGGATCGGTTCCTCCGGTTTTTGTTCAAAGGTCAGCTTCCCATCCTGTTCGTCCACGACGACGATGTCGCCTGCGCCGAACTTTCCGGCCAGCAGACCTTCGGAGATCGCATCTTCTATTTCGGATTGGATGACTCGCCGCAGGGGACGGGCACCCAGTTTGGGATCGTACCCCTTGTCGGCCAGGTAGTCCCGCGCTGCAGGGGTTAGCTCCAGGCGCATCTCGTGTTCCCCCAACCGCCGGTTGACTTTTTCAATCTCCAGGTCCACGATCTTTTTGATCTGATCCCGGGTGAGGGCGTGGAAGACGATGGTGGCGTCGATGCGGTTCAGGAATTCGGGGCGGAAGATGCGTTTCAACTCGTTTAGGACCTTTTCCCGCATTTCGTCATAGGATTCGCGCTCTTCCTGGGCGGCGTCGCGTTTGCGCACAAAGCCCAAAGCGGTGGACCGCCCGATCACTTCGGCCCCGACGTTGGAGGTCATCAGGATAATGGTGTTGCGAAAGTCTACTTTGCGCCCTTTGGCGTCGGAAAGGTGGCCGTCCTCCATGATCTGGAGCAGCATGTTGGCTACTTCGGGGTGGGCTTTTTCTACTTCGTCGAAGCAGACTACGGTGAAGGGCCGACGGCGGACCGTCTCGGTCAGTTGCCCGGCATCCTCGTAGCCGACGTAGCCCGGCGGTGCGCCCACCAGGCGGGCGACGGTGTGCCGTTCCATGAATTCGGACATATCCAGTTGCAACAGGGCGTCTTCGCTGCCGAACATGAATTCGGCCAGTGCTTTGGCCAGTTCTGTTTTGCCTACGCCGGTTGGCCCCAAGAAGAGGAAGGATCCGATGGGCCGCCGGGGGTCTTTGAGACCTGCGCGGGCGCGGCGCACGGCGCGGGAAATGGCTTCGATGGCCTCATCCTGCCCGACGATGCGTCGGTGCAGGGCTTCCTCCATCTGCAACAGCCGCTCCGATTCTTCGGTTTCCAATTGCATCAAGGGTACGCCGGTCCACATGGAGACGATTTCGGCCACATCTTCTGCCGTTACCGAGACGGGAGCGGAGGAAACATCCCAATTCACGCGTAGCTGCTCCAGCTGCGATTTCAGCTCCCGTTCGCGGTCGCGCAGCGCGCTGGCATCTGTCCATTTTTGGGCGTCAATGGCTTCATCCTTCCTGCGCTGGATCTCTTTGATCTCCTGGAAAGTCTCCTTGAGGGAGGGGGTGTGGGGCATTTTGTACATGCGCACCCGCGAGGCTGCTTCGTCAATGACGTCAATGGCCTTGTCCGGCAGGTAGCGGTCGGTGATGTAGCGGGCCGAGAGGCGGGCTGCTGCTTCCAGGGCTTCGTCTTCAATGGGGAGTTTGTGGTGTTCTTCGTAGAGCGATTTGACGCCGCGCAGGATTTCAATGGTTTCTTCTACCGTCGGTTCGTTGACGTACACCGGCTGAAAGCGGCGTTCCAGGGCTGCGTCGCTTTCTATGTATTTGCGGTATTCATCCAGCGTTGTTGCGCCGATGCATTGCAATTCGCCCCTGGCCAAGGCCGGTTTGAGGATGTTGGCTGCGTCTACGGAGCTGCCTGCTGCCCCTGCGCCGACCAGCATGTGGACTTCGTCTATGAACAGGATGCTATCGGAGCCTTGAAGTTCTTTGATAACCCGTTTCAGCCGTTCTTCAAACTGGCCGCGGTAGATGGTCCCGGCCACCAGGCTCCCGATGTCCAACTGCAGCACCCGTTTGTCCAGCAGCGGTTCGGGCACGTCCCCGCTGACGATGCGCTGGGCCAGTCCCTCCACGATGGCCGTTTTGCCTACACCCGGATCTCCGATCAGGGCCGGGTTGTTCTTGGTCCGTCGCGCCAGGATTTGGATGACGCGCTCAATTTCGTTTTGCCGTCCGATGACCGGGTCCAGTTTGCCTGCATCGGCCAGGGCGGTCAGGTCTGTGCCCAGCTGGTCCATGGTCGGGGTTGCGCTCCGTTCCCGGACGCCGGCGTGGACGGGGGCTTCTTCCAGGAACTTGGAGACCTGCTCCCGCACTCGGTCCGGAGGTGCGCCCAGGCGGCGCAGGACGTCCACCGCTACTCCTTCGCCTTCGCGGACCAGGCCCAGCAGCAGGTGTTCTGTGCCGATGTAGTGGTGGTGCAGACTGCGGGCTTCTTCTACGGCCAGCTCAATGACCCGTTTGGTACGGGGGGTAAGGGTGGGCTGAGAGTAGACCGGACGGGGACCTCGCCCGACGGTCCGTTCTACCGCTTCCCGTACCTGCTCCGGAGTGATGTCCAGACTTTTGAGCACACGCATTGCCACGCCGCCTTCTTCGGCCACCAGGCCCAGGAGGATGTGCTCGGTGCCGATGTAACGATGGTTCAAGCGGCGGGCTTCTTCCCCTGCTTTGGTCAGTACCCGTCTAGCCCGTTTGGTAAAACGATCCAGGTTTGCTGCCACGTTTCACCCTCTTCCTCGAAAATAAACTCCCAATTTCTCTTCTTCTCTTCGCCTTTGTGGTTCGAATCTTGGAACCGCCAAGACGCCAAGGGCGCGAAGGTTTTTTGCGCCTTTGCGGTTCGAATCTCCGGAACCGCCAAAGCGGGTCGTCCACGAATTGAGCGCGAGTGCGCAAATGGGCCGACCCATTTGTATTATATCCCTCTTTGGGGCTAGAGTGGGTAAGCCGTGTCACATAACCGCGCCTTTTAGGAAAGGTCATCCTCGTATTCAAAGTCGGATTCGGATCCGCCCAGTTCTGCCCGCCAGTCCTGGTCGGCGTATTCGGGATCGGCCACACGCCGCAAGCTCAGCCCCATCCGGCGGCGTTCGGCGTCAATGCGAATGATGCGCATAACGTGCTTTTCCCCTTCCCGAACGACCTCTTTGGGGTGGCCGACCCGTCCGTCGCTCAGTTCGGAGATATGGATCAACCCTTCAATTTCGTCGTTGATCAGGGCAAAGGCGCCGAAATTCACCAAGCGGGTGATGGTTCCTTCCACCAACTGGCCGACATAGTAGCGGCTTTCCACGGTGGACCACGGCTCCGGTTCCAGGCGTTTGAGGCTGAGGGCGATGCGTTTGCTCTCCGGGTCCACGTTGAGGACGTACACGTCCACTTCCTGGCCGACTTGGAGGATGTCGCGGGGTTTGACGGAGCGGTTCCAGGAAAGTTCGGAAAGGTGGATCAGGCCGTCGGCCCCGCCCAAGTCCACAAAAGCCCCGAAATCTGTCAGGCTGCTGACAACTCCCCGGCGCACTTCGCCCACGCGCAGCTCGGATAGCAGTTTCTCCTTTTGCGATTCCCGTTGTATGCGCACCGCTGCTCGTTCGGAAAAGATCAGGCGTTTGCGGCGGCGATTGATCTCAATGATCTTGACCAGAATGGGGGTTCCGACCAGGGGTGACCAGCGTTCCTCCGGTCGTTGGTCGTTGCGGCCTTGATGTTGGGCGGTGAGCTGGGAGGCGGGGACAAAGCCGCGCAGCCGTCCTAGCCGCACGATCAGGCCGCCCTTGTTGAACCCGGCGACCTGGGTTTCCAGCAATTCGCCCGATTCGAACATCTCTTGGGCACGAAGCCAATCCCTTTCTTCCTCTGCCCGCCGGATGGAGAGGATGATGTTGCCTTCTTGGTCTTCGGCGTTGACAACGTAAACGGAGATGGTGTCTCCGACTTTGAGGTTTTCCAGCCCCTGACGCCCTAGCCGTTCCAACTCCTTGCTGGGGACCACTCCTTCCGACTTGGCCCCCACGTCCACCAAGACTTCGGTGGGCGTTACGCTGACGATCATGCCCTCGACGATGTCACCCTGCTTGAGCCTGCGGACGCTGAACTCTTCCGCCAGCAGAGCACTCATGGGATGTTCTTCGGGTGATGGTGTGTCCCCCCCTCCTGCCATTAGGTCTCCGGTGTTTTGCTTCTCCTCCATAAAACTGGATACTCCCCCTGCAAAGTTTTGGGCCCCACAGGCGGCGTGAGGTACGGTCCTTGAGCCGCGCTGTTACGGCCCATTATACCCTCTTTTCAGATAAAAGGCAAACAGGCTTGGGAAAGGAATCTCGTCTCTCGCCGGCCGGGCTTTCGGAATGGCGTATATGGTTTGTGTCCCCGACCAGATGATGGTATAATGCTTTCCCTAGCAGGCGGGCCGGAGACCGGTTTTGGGGGGTGATAAGGAGGTCCCGATGTTTGATTTCAGCCTGGAAACGCTGAATTGTGTGTATTTTGGTCTGTTCCTCGTTGGTGTGGGGTATGCTCTGTTTATCGTCATTACCGGCGGCCTGTCGGATATTCACCTGCCCGATGTAGATGTGGACATTCCCCATGTGGACCTTCCCGGCGACGTGGACATCCCCGGAGTGGACATTCATATCGGCGATGCGGGAGGGGCGGGGGGTGGCATAGACGCTCCGGACGTTTCCCTCTCTCCCCTGAGTCCCATCACCGTGGCAACCTTTGTCACCACTTTCGGCGGGGTGGGGGTACTGACCCTGCAGCTGTTCAATTTAGACCCTCGTCTTAGTTTGCTCCTATCCACCGTCGGCGGCTTGGCTGCTGCCGGTCTGATGTATGGCGTGGTCAGCCAGTTCTTTGTCCGTTCCCAGGCTTCCAGTGAGATCCGTCAGAACGAGCTGATAGGGATACAAGGGGAGATCACCGTGCCCATCGGTGAGGATGCGCCGGGGCAGGTGACGTATATCACCCGCAGTGGGAGGATGAGTTCCATGGCCCGTTCGGTGGACGGACGGCCCATCCCACGCGGGCAATTGGTGACAATCGTGCGGACCGTCGGTCCCCAGGTGCTGGTCAAACCATTGGAGGAAACGTGAGCAGGCTCGGCCTGTGTGGCAGGCGATTTCGGCGACCCTGCGGCGGGATGACGCCGAGAACAAAGGGTGATGAGCGGTTAATCAGAAAGGAGGGGGTATGCCCTGGCAAGCGATCCTGATCGCCGTCGGAATCCTGTTTGTGTTTTTCGTAGGCTTTGGCTTTTACGCCAGCCGCTACAAAAAGGTCGGTCCTAACCAGGTCCTCGTCGTTTCGGGCCGTAGGCGGACCGTCGTCAATCCCGTCACCGGTCAGAAGGAGACGGTCGGTTTCCGCGTGGTCAAAGGCGGTGGTACGTTTATCATCCCCGTCCTGGAGCGGGTGGATGTGCTCTCAATGGAGATCTTGACCATTGAGATCGCCGTCCAGAACGTGTACACCGTAGAAGGTGTGCCCGTCCACGTGGACGCCGTGGCCCAGATCAAGATTCGGGGTGATGACGCTTCCATCTACACCGCCGCCGAGCAGTTCTTGTCCAAAGGCCCGGAGGGGATCATCCATGTAGCCCATGAAACGCTGGCCGGTCACCTGCGGGCCATCCTGGGAATGCTGACCGTTGAGGAGATCTACAAGGACCGGGATGCCTTTGCCCAGAAGGTGTTGGAGGTTTCGGGTACCGACCTGGCCAATATGGGATTGGAGATCGTCTCCTTTGTCATCAAGGACATCCGTGATGACAAGGAATATCTGGAAAGCCTGGGGCGGACCCGTACCGCCGAGGTCAAGCGCGACGCCATCAAGGGCGAGGCGGAAGCCCAGCGCGACGCCACCATTGCCCAGGCACAGGCTGCCCGTGATGCGACCATTCAATCGGCCAGGGCACGCCAGGAAGGGGAGACGGCCAAATACGAGGCCAACACCAAGATCGCCGAGGCGGAGAAAAAGTACCGCGTTGAGAAGGCCCATTATGACCAGGAGGCCAACCGCGAGGAGGTCAAGGCCGAGCTGGCGCGCACCTTGCAGGAAAAGATCACCCAGCAGGAGATCATGGCCCAAGAGGTGCAGATCCAGGTTGTGGCCAAGCAGAAACAGATTGAAGTGCAGGAGCAGGAGGTCCTGCGCAAGGCCAAAGAGCTGGAAGCCACCGTCAAAGAGCCTGCCGAGGCCGAGCGGTTCCGCATAGAAACGTTGGCCAATGCCAAAAAGTACCAGATCGAGACCGAGGCGGCCGGCGAGGCGGCTGCCACCCGCCTGCGTGGCGAAGGCGAGGCCGACGCCGTCAGGGCCAAAGGTCTGGCCCAAGCCGAGGTGATCCGCCAGCAGGGATTGGCCGAGGCGGAGGCCATGGAGAAAAAGGCCGAAGCCTGGAAGCAGTACAACCAGGCGGCCATCATCCAGCAGCTCATCGAAGCCTTGCCCAAAGTGGCGGCGGCCATTGCCCAGCCACTGGCCCAGACCGACCGCATCGTGATCATCAACAGCGGCGACGGCAACGAGGGCGCATCCAAGATCACCGGCGACATTACCAACATCGTCGCCCAGGTTCCTGCCACCCTGGAGGCTTTGACCGGCGTGGACCTGAGCGAGGCGATACAATCGCTTCCGGGCTTTCAGCAGAAGGAGGAAGGGGATTGACCGGCGGCTCACCGCCAAGGATGAAAATCCCCGGCGGCTCGCGCCGGAGGCGGTGGCGACTCAAGTCGCTCCTTTTGGGCCTGCGGCCGGGCGTCCGCCTACGCGGACGCTCCCGCTTCCTTCCGCCCGCGCAGGCGGGCGGTCGGCCAACGGCCCGCCAGGGGCGGTTTCAACCGCTATTTTCGAGGAAGCGGACCGATCCCCGGCTCACCGCCAAGGATGAAAATCTCGGCGGTTCGCGCCGGAGGCGGTGGCGACTCCGGTCGCTCCTTTTGGGCCTGGGACCGGGCGTCCGCCTACGCGGACGCTCCCGCTTCCTTCCGCCCGCGCAGGCGGGCGGTCGGCCAACGGCCCGCCAGGGGCGGTTTCAACCGCTATTTTCTCACGTCGCCCCTTGGGGGCCTATGGCCGGGCTTCCACCCGCATAGGCGCGGTCCGTCTGCGCCGGCCGCAGACGTGCATTCGCGCCCAATTCATGGATGACTTGTGCCGAGAAGTTTATTTTCAGAAAATCATGCTTCGGAGAGAGGCCATGACACATTTGGACCTGATGAAAACGTTGCATATCCCCGCCCAGACCAAGATCGTCCACCTGGTCATGGACGGGCTGGGCGGGCTGCCCCGTCCCGAGGACGGCAAGACCGAGCTGGAAGCGGCCCGCACGCCGAACCTGGACGAACTGGCCGCCCGTTCTCAGCTGGGGTTGGCCGTGCCGGTGGCCCCCGGCGTCACTCCCGGTAGCGGTCCGGCGCACCTGGCCCTTTTTGGCTATGACCCGCTGCGCTACGACGTGGGCCGGGGGGTGCTTTCGGCATTGGGCATCGGCTTTGACCTGCAACCCCAGGATGTAGCCGCCCGTGGCAACTTTTGTAGTGTGGACGCCCAGGGCAACATCACCGACCGGCGGGCAGGCCGCATCCCCACCGAGACCAACGAGAAACTGGTAGCCCTCCTGCGCGACATCCAACTGCCGGGCGTGCAGGTTTTTGTGGAGACGGTCAAAGAGTACCGCTTTGTCCTGGTCCTGCGCCCCACCGAAGGTCAATCGCTGGGGGCCAACATCGCCGACACCGACCCCCAGCGAACCGGCGTGCCACCCTTGCCCGCCCGCGCCCTAGATGCGGACTCGGAGGCGACGGCGGCCCTGGTCAACGACTGGATCGCCCAGGCCCGCCGCATCCTGCAAGACCACCATCCCGCCAATGCCCTGACACTGCGCGGCTTTGCCCAAGATCCCGGCCTGCCGCCCTTTGCCGAGATCTTTGGCCTGCGGGCGGGGGCCATCGCCACCTACCCCATGTACAAAGGCGTGGCCCGCCTGGTGGGGATGGAGGTGCTGCCGGTGGACGGCGAAACCCTGGAAGACGAGCTGGAGACGCTGCGTCGCCATTGGGCAGACTTTGATTACTTTTTCTTCCATGTGAAAAAGACCGATTCGGCGGGCGAAGACGGCGACTTTGTCCGCAAGATGGAGGTCATTGAACATGTAGACGCAGTGGTCGTCCCCGCCATCCTGGAACTGGACCCCGACGTGCTCATCGTCACCGGCGACCATTCAACCCCCGCCTTGCTCAAGAGCCATTCCTGGCATCCCGTGCCTACCTTGCTGTGGAGCCGCTTTAATCGGCCCGACGGGATCGCGATCTTTAACGAGCGGGTGTGCGGACGGGGCAGCCTGGGTGTTTTTCCTGCCACTGCCGAGTTGCCCCTGGCCCTGGGCCATGCCCGACGGCTGACCAAGTACGGCGCGTAGGGCACAGGGCCTTGCGTCATTCCGAAAGCAACGATGCGATTACAGGGCGATCAAGACCTCGCCGCCGGGACCGTTCAAGCTTTCCGGGAAGCGTTCGGTGCGCCGCCCCAGGGCCTGTTCCGCGCTCCGGGGCGGGTCAATCTTCTGGGTGAGCACACCGACTACAACGACGGGTTTGTGCTCCCGGCGGCCATTGACCGGGCGGTGTGGCTGGCCGCTTCCCTCCGCCGCGACCGTCAGGTGCGCGTCCTGGCCCTGACGCTGGAGCGGGAGGATACCTTTTCCCTCGAGGGGCTGCAACCGGCGGAACCGATCCGCTGGACCAACTATATCCGGGGGGTGCTGGCCTTGCTGGAACGGGCCGGGTACTCCTTGCCCGGCCTGAACCTGGTCTATGCCGGGGATGTGCCCATCGGCGCGGGGCTGGGTTCCTCGGCGGCGGTGGAGGTGGCCGTGGCGACGGCGGTCCGCCATCTGTGCGATCTGCCCCTTTCGGACCTAGAATTGGCCCGCATCTGCCGGCAGGCCGAGCACGAATTCACGGGGACCGCTTGCGGCATCATGGACCCCCTCATCTCCCTGTGCGGCCGGGCGGACCACGCGCTGCTCCTGGACTGTCGCCATTTGACCTGGGAAGCGGTTCCCATCCCGCCCGACGTGGACCTGGTCGTTTGCGATACCGGCAAGCGGCATACGTTGGCCCATTCGGCCTACAATGAACGGCGGGCCGAGTGTGAGGAGGCTGCCCGGCGGTTGGGCGTTCCTGCCCTGCGTGACCTGGACGGGCCGACCTGTGAGGCCCAGGCCGACCGCCTGCCCCTCACCCTGGCCCATCGCTGCCGCCATGTCGTCTATGAGAATGAGCGCACCCTGCGGGCGGCCCAGGCTCTGCGGGATGGCGACCTGGCCCTCTTTGGGCGGCTGATGAACGAATCCCACACCAGCTTACGCGATCTGTACCGGGTCAGCTGCGACGAATTGGACCTGATGGCCGCCTTGGCCCAGTCGCAGCGAGGCTGTTGGGGAGCGCGGATGACCGGCGGAGGGTTCGGCGGCTGCGTTATCGCCCTGGTCCAAAAAGAAGCAACCCCGGCCTTTGTCCGGCAGGTGGCAACCCTGTACGAACGCCAGGCGTTGCGCCGCCCAACCCTCTACGTCTGTCGGGCGACGGAGGGGGCGGGCGTGGTTTGATGGTTTGAACCGCCAAGGGCGCGAAGGAAAGAAAAAAAGCCTTTGCGGTTCCGAAAAGATCGCAGGGAAAAAGGGGAAACCCCTCACGCCCTTGTTTATGAGATCGGCGATGCAGAACTACCAGTTACGCCAACGGGATTATCTTTTGGAGATCAGCCGGGCCATGACCTCCCGGCTGGACTTGGAATCGCTCCTGAGGTTGACTCTCACCAAGGCGGTGGAACTGCTGCGGGGGCAGGTGGGCCTCATCGTCCTGCGCGACCGGGATGGGGTGCTGCGGGTGCGGGCTAGCTACGGCCTCTCGCAAAGGCTGCTCCGCTTTTTCCAACCGCTGTGGGAGGACTTGCCGGGGTTGCGGGGGCTGACCGGTTCCCTGGCCCGCTGGACCATCCCCGACCTGCAGATGCGTCTGGCGATGGTGTCCGCCGCCGCCGGGCTGGCCTTGCACCAGGTAGTGGCCCTGCCTTTGGTCATTGAGGAGCGGCTGCTGGGCGTCATCTATATCTTTCGCTCCGGCGGCAGTGCCTTTTCCCCCGATGAGCGGGCCTTGCTGGCCGCCTTTGCCGACCAGGCGGCCATTGCCGTCCGCAACGCCGAACTCTACCAACAGGTCAAAGAAGAGCGGGAATCGTTGCGGGCCGTCATCGAAAACAGCGCAGAAGGGATCGCCATCCTGGATGCTGCCGGGCGGGTACAGATGTTCAACCGCGCCCTGGCCCACATGACCGGCTGGGAGGCGGAGGAGGCCCTGGGGCGGCCCGCCACCGAGGTGTTGGTCCTCCACGACCGCCAGGGCAGGGAGGTTTCCCTGCCCTGGCCGCCGCGCCGCCGGACTTCTGCCGCCGAGGGCCGCGCCTATGTGGAAGGAACCGTTGCCCGCCGCGGTGGGCCGCCCGTGGCCGTGGGCGTGACCATGACGCCCCTCTATGACCATGCCGGGAACCTGAGCCGCATCATCCTCAACGTCATGGACATCACCCGCTTCCGCCAGGCCGAAGAACTCAAATCCACCTTCATCTCTGCCGTTTCTCACGAGCTGAAAACGCCGGTGGCCCTCATCAAAGGCTATGCAGAAACCCTGCGCCGCGAGGATGCCAACTGGGACCGGGAGACGATCAACGAGGGCCTAGATGTCATTGCCGAGGAGGCCGACCACCTGACTCACCTGATCGATAGCCTCCTAGAGGCAAGCCGCATCCAAGCAGGCGGTTTCAAGCTCCAACCGACCGACGTAGACCTGCCCCGCCTGGCCGAAAAGATCGTGGAGCGGTTTCGCACCCAAACCGACATCCACACCTTTGAGCTGGACTTTCCGCCCGACTTTCCCCTGGTGTGGGGCGATCCGGAACGGCTGCGGGAGGTGCTGACCAACCTGGTGAGCAACGCCGTCAAATACTCGCCCCAGGGCGGGACCATCTGGATCGGCGGGCGGCCGGACCGGCAAGGCGTCACCGTCTATGTGGCCGATCAGGGCATCGGCATTCCGCCGGAGGAGCAGGAGCGCATTTTTGAGCGGTTCTATCGGGTGGATAGGGGGACGCGTCGGATTGAGGGGACGGGGCTGGGGCTGTATCTGGTCAAGGCCATCGTTGAAGCCCACGGCGGCAAGGTCTGGGTGGAGAGCGCGCCGGGGCGGGGTTCAATTTTTATCTTTACCCTGCCGCACAAATAGCCACCTGTCGGATTTTCTGAGGAGGGATGATGGTTTCGCCGACGGAACGGTTGATTCTCATTGTGGACGATGATGAACGCATGAGACGGTTCGTGCGCATGAACCTGGAGCTGGAAGGCTATATGGTGACCGAGGCGGGCAACGGTCTGGAGGCCCTGGATAAGGTCCGTGACGAACTACCCGACCTGATCTTGCTGGATGTGATGATGCCCAAGATGGACGGCTTTGAAACGTTGAAACGCATCCGCGAGATTTCCACGGTTCCGGTCATCATGCTGACCGTCAAGGGGGATGAGGAGGACCGCATCCGGGGGCTGGACCTGGGGGCCGATGATTACGTAACCAAACCCTTCAGTCCCCGTGAACTCTCCAGTCGCGTGCAAGCGGTGTTGCGCCGGGCCGAAATGCCAACCCCCGTGGGCAAGACGGTGATCCGCATTGACGACCGCTTGCAGGTGGATTTTCGTCGCCGGGAGGTGATTGTGGACGGCAAGCGGATCAGCCTGCGCCCGACCGAGTATCGCTTGCTCTACCACTTGGTCAACAACGCCGGCTGGGTGATGACTCATTCCATGCTCCTTTCTAAGGTGTGGGGCTATGGCTATCGGGATGAAACGGGGTTGCTGCGGCTCTACATCACTTACCTGCGCAAAAAGATCGAACCGGACCCCAGCAACCCGCGCTACATCCTCACCGAGCGGGGGGTCGGTTACCGCTTTGTGGACTTTCGGAAGCAGGGGACATAGCCCTGCCGCCGCTTGCCAAATCGGGCGGGTGGTGGTACAATGGGGGTGGTCGTGGGCCGTTAGCTCAGCCTGGTAGAGCAGCTGCCTTTTAAGCAGCGGGTCGCAGGTTCGAATCCTGCACGGCTCATCACCCAACGCCCGCGGGGGAACCCACGGGCGTTTTCTGTTACATACGCCCGGAGCAC
>CAZQKE010000016.1:0-7921 GCA_964593865.1 uncultured Anaerolineaceae bacterium
ACGATGACCTCCTGCTTGGGTTTGGGTTCCCGCAGGCGCACGGCGACGATGATGCCCAGGCCCAGCAGGACCAGGATGCCGCCGACGATCAGGCGGCCCGCCGGGTTCAGCGTCTCCGCGCTAAAGGCCGAAAGCAGCCACAGCACGCCAAAGAAGAGCAGAATGCCTGCTACGATGTAGCCGATGATTTTGCCTGTGCTCATCTTTCCCCCTTTTTATTTCCAGGTGAAGGTCCGTGTGCCGCTGGAAGGGCTGATCTGTTCCCCCTGGGGCATACCGTCCTCCGTCTCCCCCGTCTGACGCATGACGACCACCTGCCAGTAGAACCGCTGCGGCTCCTCCAACCCGGCCACATAGAGGTCCGCCGGGAGCCGATACGAAGTCGCTTTGGTCCACACCGGCGGGAGCTGCTGGGCCACCGCCCCCGACCGCCTCATGCGGATCACGTACCATTCGTCCGGGCGCAGGATGCCCACCGAGGCCCAACTGAGCAGGATCGCCGCATTTTCCCCCTCAAAGGCCATCCCGTCGGGTGGAGAGAGGAGGGCCGGGGCAGGCCGGGCCGGGCCGGGCGTAGGGGTGAGGGTCGGCGTCAGAGTCGGAGAGGGCGTCGGCGTGGCCGTGCCGATAGGAATTTTGAGTTTTTGGCCGGCCCGCAGGTTGTTGGCTTCTTGGCCGTTGGCCTTTTTGATGTCGGCAATGGGCACATCAAACTTGGCCGAAATGCCGATGAGGGTATCGCCCGGCCGGACTTCGTAGATTTTATAAGCCATCACCGCCCAATAGTCGGGCGGCTGGACGATGGTGATCTTGGCCCCGGCCCGAATGCGGGTGGCGTCGGCGATGTTGTTGGCCGCCATCAGCGCTTCCACCGTTGTGCCGTACCGCTTGGCGATGACGCTCAGGGTGTCGCCGGGCTTCATGGTGTAGACAAAGGGGGTGGGAGAAGGGGTCAGGGTCGGCGTTGGGGTGGAGGTGTTGGCCACCGGCAAAGGGATGATCAGCTCCTGGTTGACGCTGATGATTGAATCGGGTTTGAGGCCGTTGGCCTGGAGGATCGCTTTGGTCGTCGTGCCGTAGAGTTTGGCGATGGTGCTGACCGTCTCGCCCGATTTGACGATATGGCGCGTCTGGTTGGGCGGCAAGGTAGGGGTAGGTGTCGGTGTAGGAGAGTAGAGGGGAGTCGCCGTGGGAACGACGATGTAGGTCGCCGTTGGCGGCAAGGTAGCCGTCGGAGTAGCCGTGGCCGTCGCCGTGTCCGAAGCCATCGCCTGCGGCTCGCGGACCTGCCAGGGCTTCCATAGCCACAGGGCCACGATGCCCACGATCAGCAACAAGGGCAACCACAGGTCCGCCGGTGGCAAGTGCACCCTGTGTTTTTTGCGCTCCTTGAGCGTTGCCCCACACAGCAAACAGGTCTCCGCCCGTTGCGCTACCGGTGTCCCGCAGCGGGGGCACCGCCGTCGGACGCCCGATTCCGTTGACCGATCCGATTCCATTTTTCCCAAACCTTTCTGCCCGGTCATTATAGCAGAGATCGGGGGAGATGCCAACACGGGAGCCGCGCGGGATGTGGTGGGCACCGATTTGCCCGATGCGGCCCTTTGTGGTAGAGTGAGGGGCGTTATGAAGGTCTCACGCCCGGCAAAGGTCACACTCTTCGTTTTATTTTGGGCCAATTTTCTCAACTTCTTTGATCGGCAGGTGCTGGCCGCCCTGGCTCCCATCCTCCAGCGGCACTGGCATCTCAACGACGCCCAGATCGGTTTGTTGGCTACCGCCTTTGAAGTGGTCTACGCCCTGGCCCCGCTGCCCATCGCCATCGTCGCCGACCGTTGGCTCCGTCGCCGCATCATCGCTTTGGCCCTCGCCCTTTGGAGCGGCGCCATGGCCCTGACCGGTCTGGCAACCTCCTACCTGATGCTCCTTTTGGGCCGGGCCGGGTTGGGGCTGGGGGAAGCGGGCTACGGTCCTTCGGCCCTGGCCTGGCTGAGCGACCTTTTCCCGCCGGGCCATCGCTCGCGGGCGGTGGGGGTCCACGATCTGGCGTTGATCATCGGCTCGGCAGCCGGTTATGCCCTGGGTGGGGTGCTGGGTCACGCCCTGGGCTGGCGGCCCGTTTTCCTCATGGCGGCCTTGCCCGGCCTGTTGCTGGCCGTCGTCATCTGGCTTCTGCCCGAACCGCCCAAAGGTCAGAGTGATTACGAAGCGTTGGGTGGAAAGGGAGATGCCCCTCCCTCCACCCCTCCGCCCCTTCGTGCTGCTCTGTACGAGATGCTGACCACGCCGACGTTGCTGATCATCTATCTGGTCGCCGTGCTCATCAACTTGGCAACGGCAGGCATCATCTACTGGCTACCCAGCTTCACCGTACGGCTCCACGGTCTGGATGAAGCCCAGGCCGGGCTGCTCATCGGCACGTCCACAGTGCTCGCCGGGGGGGTGGGCGTTCTCCTCGGCGGCTGGCTCGCGGACAGGGCCGTACACCGCTTTGCCGCCGGGCGACTGTTGGTCATCAGTGCCGGATATGCGTTGGGATGCCCTCTGGCCTTGATCGCCATTTGGACGCCCAACCTGGTTTCCTTCATCATCCTGGCTTCGTCGGCGGTCCTCTTGTTCGCCTTCCTTTTCCCCTGCCTGCCACCCCTGGCTTACCAGGTCATCCGCCCGCAGCTGAGGGCAACGGCGATGGGCCTCTACCTGCTGGCAGCACACATCCTGGGCAATGCCGTAGCACCGCCCCTCATCGGTTGGGTTTCGGATCGGACGGGGGACCTGCGTTTGGGGCTTGCCGTGGCATTGCTCCTTGCCTTTGGTGGCGCCTTGATCGGTTTTTGGGGAATGCGCTTCGTCGCGCGGGATGGCCGGGCCATGCTAGACCGTTTGTAAGACAGGGGCGCCGGTTTCGCCAAAAGACCGTGTGAAGCCAATTCCCTTCGGCGAACCCTGCGCTTCTGCGGCGTGGGGCCTTACAAGTTCCCCGGCCCCGAGAACCCCCGGCGGTCGGCCCCTCCCCTCATGGCCGCACCATCGGCAGCTGGGCGAAATCATCCGGCCCCAGGGCGTCCATGTCCGTTTCCTGGGAAGGGGGGTAGTTGCTCAGGGCCTCCTCCTGCGTCGGCGTGAAATCCGCCGGGTAGGCCACGTCCAGGATGCGGGTGTGGTTGGTATCGGGCGGCGCACCGCCCAACCGCCACTGCTGGGGCGAAGGCTCCACATCGCGGACGCGCCACACGCCGCTGGAGGGGTATCCCTCCTGGCTCAGCACCACCCCCAGGTAGCCCCACGACGCCGGGTCTAACTCCTCCACCGGGACGCCCAGCTGCTCGGCCAGCACCGCCTTGGCGACGCGAATGGTGATCCGCCGTTGGCCCGGATCGCTGATGATGTTCAGCGTCTCCGGCCCGCCGATGGGCTGCGGCTCCGCCTCCCCACCGGGCGGGCCGTAAAGGCCGGGCGTCCAGCCTTCGGCCCAAAGGGCGAATTCCCAGCCGCTGCCTTCCGGCAGGGCGGCGTTGCGACCGGGCAGCAGCATCCGCGCGCCCCCCTCCGCCGCGTCAATGTAAACGTCCAGGGCGTAGATGCCCATGCCGTTGGGCGCGCCCCAATCGTTGTTCAGCGGCCCGGCAAAGGTAAAGCGAAAGATCAGGTTGTTGTCGTCCTCGGCCACGGCGAACTCGGTGAGGTCGTATGCGCCGTCGGCAAAGACGTTGTCCAGGGGGTAGGTGTAGCTACCGGGGCCGTGGTCGTCGCCCTCCGGGTCGGCAATGGTCAGGATGGGCGTCGTCAGCCCCAGGTCGGGGACGACCAACGCACCGGGGCCGCCGCCGGGCACGACCTGGACATCCCGTTCCTGCCCTTCGCTGACCACAACCCGCAGTTTGAAGGTATCTCCGGCGTCGGGCTTGCCGAAATCGGCAAAGGGGAAGGCGACTTCCAGGGTGCTGCCCGCCACGGCGACCGACGGCCCATCGTTCCCGGTGTGGGCTTCCCAGCCCCCCTGCCCGTCGGATAGGTAGAGGGCGGCGGTTGCCTCGTCGCCCCGGACCGTCGCCTCCAACAGGATGTGCGCCCCAAAGCCCAGCAGCGTCCCTTCGCCGCCGATGCGGCTGAAGGGGCTTTCCGGCCCGCCGCCGGGCCGCGTCAGGTAAAAGCCGATGCGCGTTTCTTCGCCCAGCTCCGCCCAGGGGCGGCGGGCGTCCAGGCGCAGGTAGAGGGTTTCCCGGTCAAAGCCGTACCACAGTTGGGCGACCACCTGTTCCGCCGTGGCCTGGACGCCGCCCTCTTCCCGGTAATAGCCCGCGCCCTCCCATTCCTCCGCCGTGGCCCGACCGTCAACGGTGGGGCTGATGAGACCTGTCGCGCCCACCTCCGGCGGCCTGGTCCGCTGGGGGATGACCGGCACTTTGAGGAAGGTGGGGACCGGCTCGCCCAGGATGTCATAGACGCGCATGAGGGTCCGGCGGAACTGCTCGTCAAAGCCGGCGTCATCACCGCTGTTCTGGTCGGCCCCGTACCACCAGAACCAATCGCTGCCTTCGGCGGTATAGATGGCGTCCATGACCTTCGCCCGCGTCGCCTCGTCCAGGGTGTGCTTTTTGCGCTCCACAAAGGCCCGCACCCGCCCCAGGTAATCCCAGGCCCGGTTCTCCTCATCTTCGCCGATCCAGGTCAGATAGTCGGGGCTGACCCAGCTGCCGGGCCACAGGTCGTCCAGGGCCGGTTGGTCGGGGAAGCGGTCCACATACTCGGCGGGGGTGATGGTGCGGATGGTCCCCCGCTCCTGTTCCTTTTCCAGCAGTTGGTACAGGCTGTGGAGGAATTCTTTGCCGTCGTTGGGGTAATGCTCCCAGGCGTTTTCGCCGTCCAGGATGACGCTGACCAGGTGTGGGCCGTCGGCTCCCTCCTCCGCCAGCCGTTCGCCGATGGCCAGGATGCGTTTGACGAAATCCTGGGCCGCCGCCGTGCCGCTTACGCCGCTGTAGGTAAAGCCCACCTTGTCGCTGATGACTTTGTCGCGGAAGATGATGTACATTGAATGGTCGCGCCCGCTGACGACCCAGGGCCGGTACAGGTCGTCGGCGGCCTGGACCACCTCCTGGGAATTGCGGCTGAAGGCGGCTTTGCCCAGGCTGCGGGCCAGCACCTCCTCGTCGCTGGCCATCCACAGGATGCCCTCGCGGGCGACCATGCCGACGATCTCCTGGGCGACGGCTCCTTCGGCGGGCCACATGCCCTTCGGCGGGCGGCCAAAGGTCTGGGTGTAGTACTCAATGCCCAGGCGGATCTGGTCCACGGCGTCAAAGCCGTAGGTGTAGCGAGGGGGAAGCTCAATGTCGGGCGCGGCGACGGCGGCCAGGTCGCTATCCAGCAGCAGGGGCAGGATGGGGTGGAAAAAAGGCGTCATGGTGATCTCAATGCGCCCCTCCTCTTGCAACCGCTTGTGGAGAGGGATGACCTGGGCGACCAGGTCGGCGTGAACGTCCAGGATGGTCTGCTTGTCCGCCTCGGTGTAATCCCGTCCCCGGGCGACGAGGGCGGCCAACGGTTCCTGGGCCAGCCAATCGGGGTCGGTCCAGGCCAGGTTGAAAAGCACTTGCAGATCGCGCCACGTTTGGGTATCCCAGCTTTGCCATTCGCCCCGCGAATCGGCGATCTCTTGGTAGCGGGGGAAGCGGGCGATGATCTTGGGGTTGATGTCAAAAAAGCGGGCCTGGATAAAGGCTTTTTGCTCGTCGGTCAACTCCTCGGCGGGGACGAGGGTGTGGACGGCGTACAGGTCGGTTGCCCCGGCCTCCAGGTCCTGCAACTGGCGCAGGAGGGAGGGGGTCAGGTTGAAGGTGGCCCGGATGTCGGGGTATTCTTCCAGAATGGCGGCCATGTCCACATAGTCTTTGGCCGCGTGCAGGCGCACCCAGGGCTTTTGGTAAACGCCGGTTTCCGGATCCTTGAAGTAGAGGGGTTGGTGCTGATGCCAGATGAGGGCCAGGTAGAGGGGCTGTTGGACGGTCGGAGGCGTAAAAGTCGGCAGAACGGTGGGGAGAGACGTGGGCGGGTTGGTGGCTTGGGGAGAAGGCGCGGCGGTGGGTGTGGAGGTAGGTGCGTGTGTGGGTGTGCCGCAAGCGGCCGACAGCAGGACCGCAACGAGCAAAACGGTGAAAAAGGCAAGGTTTTGTCTCATGCTGTTACTCCGAACCTCTTGAATCCCGTGGCACAAGAAATCGCGGTTGGAACCGCTCCTCGCGGGCCGTTGGCCGACCGCTGCCTGCGCGGGCAGGGTAGATGCATCCTCACAAGCAGTCACATGGCCGCAGGCCATCCGCGAATTGGGCGCAATGTGCCCGGCCCCGTGGGGCAAGTTCTCAACTTGCGCGGGTAAGCCGCAAGAGCGAGGGCAGTATAGCACGGCAAGGAGGCTCTGTCAAAATATTCGTTTGACACAGGGTGCGGCCCTGTGCTACAATCGGGGGGAAAGGGAGAGGATCCATGGCGAAACCAAAGGTGCAGTATGTGTGCCAATCGTGTGGGGCGGCGTTCCCCAAATGGACCGGGCAATGTCGCTCCTGCGGCGAATGGAACACCCTAATCGAGACCGTCGTCGAACCGCGCCGGGAAAAGACCTCCGTCCGTTCCTGGATGCCCCTCAGTCGGCCTCAGCCGTTGCCCCACATCCAGGCCGATCAGTTCAAGCGTTTGCCGGTCCCCATCGACGAGTTCTCGCGGGTGCTGGGCGGCGGCGTGGTCCCCGGCTCGGTCATCCTCATCGGCGGTGACCCCGGCATCGGCAAATCCACCTTGCTGTTGCAAGCCTCGGCTCTGATGAGCCAAGAAGGCCAACCGGTTCTCTACGTTTCGGGGGAGGAGAGCGTCCAGCAGATCAAAATGCGGGCCGACCGGTTGGGCCTGTCCTCGCCGAACCTGTATGTGGTCGCAGAGGTTTCGCTGGATCAGATACTGGCCCACATTGAGCAGCTCCGCCCCCGCTTGGTCGTGGTGGACTCAATCCAGGCCATCTCCACGGAGGAGCTGGATTCGGCAGCAGGTAGCGTCAGTCAGGTCAAAGCCTGTGCTACGGCCCTGCTGCGCCAGGCCAAATCCGGCGCAACGCCCATCTTTTTGGTGGGGCACGTCACCAAAGCAGGGGCCATCGCCGGCCCCCGTGTCCTGGAGCACATTGTGGACGCGGTGCTCTACCTGGAAGGCGACCGCTTTCACGCTTACCGCCTGCTGCGCAGCGTCAAAAACCGCTTCGGCTCCACCAACGAGGTGGGCGTGTTCGAGATGACGGAGCGGGGCATGAGCCAGGTCCTCAACCCTTCCGAAGCCTTTTTATCGGAGCGGCTACCCGATGCCGCCGGTTCGGCCATCGCCGTCACGATGGAGGGCACGCGCCCCCTCTTGGTCGAAATCCAAGCCCTGGCCAGCACGACCAGTTTCGGCCTGCCGCGCCGCACGGCCAACGGCGTGGACTTTAACCGCCTGTTGTTGTTGGTGGCCGTTCTCTCCAAGCGGGTGGGGTTGCGCCTGTTTGACCAGGATGTGTTCGTCAACGTCATCGGCGGCATCAAAATCACCGAACCGGCGGCGGACCTGGCCCTGGCCCTGGCCATCGCCTCCAGCTTCCGCAACCGACCTCTGCCCGCCGACCTGGCCGCCGTGGGGGAAGTGGGCCTTTCCGGCGAATTGCGGGCGGTGAGCCAGCTTCCCAGGCGTCTGCAGGAAGCGGCCAAGCTGGGGTTCAAACGCTGTCTCATCCCGGCCACCCACAGGCGGTTGCATCCACCCCCGGCAGACATTGAAATCCTGCCTGCCCGTTCCCTATCCGACGCGCTGGCCCTGGCCCTCGGCGACCGATGATCTTCGGCGGCGACTCAAGTCGCTCCTTTCGGGCCTGCAGCCGGGCGTATTCGTGCATTCGCGT